>CAMCII010000060.1 GCA_945874505.1 Bordetella parapertussis
TCACGGGCGACAAGTTTCGCAGCTTTGCACTAGATATTACCTATCCTGCGTCGTGGGGCGCACAGGGGATTGAGGCGCGCATCGCGGCGCTTTGTGCACGAGCCGTTGACGCCGTGAACACCGGCTTTAATGTCCTGATCCTGACCGACCGCGCTGTTGATCACGAGCGCGTTGCGATCCCAGCCTTGCTCGCCACCTCTGCGATTCATCAGCACCTGATTCGCGAAGGGTTACGCACCAACACTGGCTTGGTCGTTGAAACAGGCTCAGCGCGCGAGGTTCATCATTTTGCCTTACTCGGCGGCTATGGGGCCGAAGCTATTCACCCTTTTCTTGCTCTAGAAAGCTTGAAAGACATGTCAGCCACGCCTGACAAAGCAGAAAAAAACTATATCAAAGCAATCGGCAAAGGCCTGAACAAAGTCATGTCCAAAATGGGCATCTCGACTTACATGTCGTACTGCGGCGCGCAAATTTTCGAAGCGGTTGGCTTGCGCACAGCCTTAGTCAACAAATACTTTTCAGGCACCGCCAGCACGATCGAAGGCATTGGTATTTTTGAAGTGGCCAAAGAGGCCTTGCGCACCCATCGTGCGGCCTTTGGTAACGATCCGGTGTTGGCAAACGCCTTGGATGCGGGTGGCGAGTACGCCTACCGTGTCCGCGGCGAAGACCATATGTGGACACCTGACTCGATCGCTAAATTGCAACACGCCACGCGTGCGAATAATTATCGGACTTACAAAGAATACGCTCAGCTGATTAACGATCAAAGCAAGCGTCATATGACGTTGCGCGGCCTCTTTGAATTCAAGGTTGATCCGACGCGTGCCATCGCAATCGACGAAGTTGAGTCCGCCAAAGAAATTGTCAAACGCTTTGCAACCGGTGCGATGTCGCTTGGTTCGATTTCAACAGAAGCGCACTCGGTTCTCGCCGTTGCCATGAATCGCATTGGCGGAAAATCAAACACCGGCGAAGGCGGCGAAGACGAGCTGCGTTACCGCAACGAATTGCGTACTGGCAGCAGTGGCATTCTCGCAGGCGCCACCCTCGCCTCTGAGCTGGGTGCAGATCGCATTGCCGCCGACGTGCCCTTGCAAGCCGGCGATTCGATGCGCTCTAAGATTAAGCAGGTTGCCTCGGGGCGCTTTGGCGTCAGTGCCGAATACCTCTCAAGCGCAGATCAAATCCAGATCAAAATGGCGCAAGGCGCCAAACCTGGCGAAGGCGGTCAATTGCCTGGTCATAAAGTCTCAGAGTACATCGCCAAGTTGCGCTGCTCAGTGCCTGGTGTCGGTTTGATTTCACCACCTCCACACCACGACATTTACTCGATCGAAGATTTGGCACAGCTGATTCACGACCTTAAAAACGTCAATGCCCGCGCTTCAATTTCAGTCAAGCTTGTGTCTGAGGTGGGCGTCGGCACGGTCGCTGCGGGCGTCGCCAAAGCGAAGGCAGATCACGTCACTATCTCCGGGCATGACGGCGGCACGGGTGCATCTCCTGTTTCATCCATCAAGCACGCTGGTACGCCTTGGGAGCTTGGCCTGGCCGAGACACAACAAACGCTGATGCTCAACAAACTGCGCAGCCGTATTCGTGTGCAGGCCGACGGTCAAATGAAAACTGGCCGCGACGTTGCAATTGGCGCACTGCTCGGGGCTGACGAGTTCGGCTTTGCCACAGCGCCACTAGTCGTTGAAGGCTGCATCATGATGCGCAAATGCCATCTGAACACCTGCCCGGTTGGTGTGGCGACGCAAGACCCTGTCTTGCGTAAAAAATTTCAAGGTAAGCCAGAAAACGTTGTGAACTACTTCTTTTTTGTGGCCGAAGAGGTGCGCGAAATCATGGCTCAGCTTGGCATTCGCACCTTTGACGAGTTGATCGGCCGTGTCGACCTACTCGATACTCGCTCGGGCATCGAGCACTGGAAGGCCCACGGCCTGGATTTCAGTCGCGTGTTTTACCAACCCGCCAATGACAGCCCACGCCGTCAACTCGAAACGCAAGATCATGGCCTTGAGTCGGCGCTTGATCACGAACTGATTGAGCGTAGCAAACCAGCGATCGAGCGCGGTGAAAAAGTGTCCTTCATCGTGCCGGTACGCAATCGCAATCGCACGATTGGCTCAATGCTATCTGGGCGAATCGCCACTCGCTATGGTGATGAAGGTCTGCCCGACGACACCATCCATATTCAATGCAACGGCACGGCAGGTCAAAGCTTTGGCGCCTTCTTGGCTCGTGGCATCACGCTCGATTTAGTGGGTGAGGGCAACGACTATGTTGGCAAAGGTTTGTCGGGTGGTCGAATCATCGTACGCTCACCTAACGATTTTCGTGGTCTAGGTACCGATCACATCATTATCGGAAACACAGTGCTGTATGGTGCCACCGGTGGCGAGGCCTATTTTAACGGCGTTGCTGGCGAGCGCTTTGCCGTGCGCAACTCGGGTGCAGCGGCCGTGGTTGAAGGCACAGGTGACCATGGTTGCGAATATATGACTGGCGGCACCGTCGTGGTGTTGGGCTCAACTGGGCGCAACTTCGCTGCCGGCATGTCGGGTGGCGTCGCCTATGTCTGGGATCCAGAACGTACCTTTGCTGAACGTTGCAATCTGAGCATGGTCGCGATCGAGCCCGTGTTGTCTTCGGCTGAACAAAAAAAGACGCAAGGTATCGACATCTGGCACAGCCTGGGTCGTAACGATGCACGCGAAACCGACGAAGCGATCCTCAAACGACTGGTTGAAAATCATTTCCGTTACACCGGCAGTTTTGGTGCACGCGATTTAGTCAGCCACTGGGAAAGCGCGCGCGGTAAATTCATCAAAATCATGCCTGTAGATTACAAGCGCGCCCTTGGCGAGATGTGGCGCGCTGCCAATCCACAGCCCAAAGCAGCATAAGGAATCATCATGGGAAAAATCACTGGCTTTTTAGAGCTTGATCGTCTGCAAGAGGCGTCTGAAGCGCCTGCGAGTCGCCTCAAACATTGGCGTGAATTCGTCTTGCATCTTTCGGATGAGCAGGCTGGCAAACAAGCGGCGCGCTGTATGGATTGCGGCATACCGTTTTGTAATAACAGCTGCCCCGTTAACAACATCATCCCCGACTGGAACGACCTCGTATTCCGCCAAAACTGGCGTGGTGCTCTGGATGTGCTTCACTCGACCAACAATTTTCCAGAGTTTACGGGGCGTATTTGTCCGGCGCCTTGCGAAGCCGCTTGCACACTCAACATCAATAATGATGCCGTTGGGATCAAATCGATTGAGCATGCAATTATTGACAAAGGCTGGGCCGAGGGATGGGTTGTGCCCCAGCCACCCGCTCACAAAACCGGCAAAACGGTTGCGGTGATTGGTTCGGGTCCAGCAGGCTTAGCCTGCGCGCAACAGCTCGCACGTGTCGGTCACGCCGTGACTGTCTTTGAAAAAAATGATCGTATCGGCGGCTTGCTGCGCTATGGCATCCCTGACTTCAAACTTGAAAAAACCTTAATTGATCAGCGCATCACTCAAATGCAAGCTGAAGGCGTCACGTTTAAAACCTCGCATTACGTTGGCGAGGCCGCGCAAGCCCCGAGCAAAGACCTCACCGTTAAGACTCCAGCAGCTTTGCAAAAAGAGTTTGACGCCGTGGTGTTAACTGGCGGCTGTGAAACGCCGCGCGACTTACCCATTACCGGCCGCGAACTCGACGGCGTGATGTACGCCATGGATTTCTTGCGGCCGCAAAACAAAGTCGTCGCCGGTGACAAGCTTAGTTCGCAAGTGCTTGCCAAAGGCAAGCATGTAGTCGTAATTGGTGGTGGCGATACCGGCTCAGATTGTGTTGGCACCAGTAACCGTCATGGCGCCAAATCCGTCACACAAATTGAATTGATGCCGCGCCCACCTGAAAGCGAGAACAAAGCGATGACTTGGCCTTACTGGCCTGCAAAATTGCGCACCTCGTCTTCGCACGAAGAGGGTGCCGACCGCGACTGGGCCATCACCAGTAAATCTCTAGCAGGCAAGGGTGGCAAAGTCGAAAAGTTGGTCGCGGCTCGCGTCGAATGGGTCAAAGACGAGACCTCAGGTCAGATGAAGATGCAAGAGATCAAAGGCTCTGAATTTGATATTCAAGCGGATCTCGTTTTACTGGCGATGGGCTTTGTCGCGCCCGTCAATAATGTCTTAACGGCCTTTGGCATCGATCAAGATGCGCGCGGCAACGTGCGCGCCAACACTGACGATTACCGCACTAATCTTGCAACGGTCTTTGCGGCCGGGGACATGCGACGCGGTCAGTCGCTGGTGGTTTGGGCGATACGAGAAGGCCGACAGTGCGCACGCTCAGTTGATGAATTTTTAATGGGTACAAGCGACTTACCTCGCTAAGCCAAACCAACCGGAGATTGTCAATGATCTACCCCGTCAAACGCCTCTGTTCAATTGCGCTTAGCCTCTTGGCCGTCTCTGGCCTGTCAACTGCTACGGCTCAAACACCGGCCAGTTCAGCGAGTGCGCAGGCTTGGCCCGCCAAAAGCATTACCTTAATTGTTCCCTATGCAGCGGGCGGCTTCGCTGACACGCGCATGCGGCTGTTGGCGCGCAAGCTCACCGAAAAGCTTGGCCAATCGGTTGTGGTCGAAAACAAAAGTGGCGCGGGTGGTGTGATTGGCACGTCCTTGATCGCCAAGGCGCCGGCTGATGGCCACACGATCGGTTCGGGCAATCTGGCGCCACTGGCGGTGAACCCGACGTTAATGACTATGTTGCCCTACAACCCTCAAAAAGACCTGACTCCGGTCATTTTGATTGAAAGCAGCCCCTTGGTGCTAAGTGTGGCCAATAGCCTGCCCGTTAAAAACCTAACTGACCTGATTGCTTTGGCTAAAAAAGAGCCGGGCAAACTGACCTTTGGCTCGTCAGGGATAGGCGGCGCTCACCACCTCTCTGGTGAAATGTTGCGCAACCTCGCCAATATTGATATCGTGCACGTACCGTACAAAGGCGGTGCGCCGGCCGCCACCGACCTGATGGCCGGACACTTGAGCATGATGTTTGAGATGGGCTACGCCGCCCTCCCCGCCATCAAGGGCAAAAAAATACACCCGCTCGCTGTGACTTCAACCAAACGTCTGGCCCTTTTGCCAGAGGTACCGACAATGGTCGAACTCGGCATCCCTAACTTCGAGTCCTACAACTGGCAAGGCATCATCGCTCCAGGCGGCACGCCAGCAGCCATCATCTCAAAGCTCAATGCGGTACTCAATGAAATCCTGCTCGATCCTGAGGTGATCAAACAGATCTCCGACGCTGCCAGCCAGGCCGGCGGTGGCACGCCCGAAGCCTTTGCGCAGTTTATTGCCTCAGAAACCGCTAAATGGGCCAAAGTGATTAAGTCGGCAAATATTCAACCTCAGTAAGAGATTTGACCATCGCTCAACAACACAGAGAGTGTTACAACTTTCTGTGTGGGCGTTACAATTAAGAGCCTGAGCCTGACTGCCCAGCTGCGCTGTATCGTTCAGCGCCTGGATTTTGCTCTGATCCCTTTGGTTCAACATGCTTACGCCCCCTCCGAAATCACACCAACCAGTGTTACGCCTTGAAGGTGTTTCGCTGGGCTACGGCGACTTCACGGTTCTGCGTGAGATCTCGCTCGAGGTCTTGCCAGGGCAAGTCGTGGCCATGATGGGTGGCTCGGGCTCCGGCAAAACCACCTTGCTGCGCGCAGCCACTGGCCAACTCGTTGCGCGTCAGGGTACGGTCACGCTGTTTGGGCAAAATCTGGCCCATACCGATCGCACACTGTTGCAATCGCTGCGCCAGCGCATGGGGGTCTTGTTTCAGCAGGGTGCGCTCTTCACCGATCTAAACGTCTTCGAAAACGTCGCATTTCCGCTGCGTGAGCACCTCAGTCTGTCTGCCGCGCAACTCACCGAGCGCGTGCTCGAAAAGCTCAACGCGGTGGGTTTGCGTGCTGCCGCGCATTTAAAGGTATCTGAAATTTCTGGCGGTATGGCGCGTCGCGTCGCGCTAGCGCGCGCTGTCGTGCTAGAACCCGAACTGATTCTGTATGACGAGCCTTTTGCTGGTCTTGACCCGATCTCGCTAGGCATCACAGCGCGCCTGATTCGCAGCCTCTCTGACCGCTTAGGCTGCGCCTCCGTGGTCATTACCCACGACATCGCCGAGTCCTTTGCCATTGCTGATCACGTGTATCTGGTCGGTCAGGGCGAACTTAAAGCGCACGGCACTCCCGCCACGCTCGGTGCTTCGACTGACCCCTATGTCCAGCAGTTTTTACACGGGCATGCCGACGGCCCGGTTGCTTTCGACTACCCCGTCACCCCTGCCTTCGAAGCTTGGCTTGCTCGAACAGGCACACAGGCATGAGCCAACCCAACTTCTTAGCCTATCTTGGCAAACAGGCCCGCGAGCGTCTCACTGGGTTGGGACTGTTTACGCGTTTCTTTTTCATGCTGTTGCAACGCAGCAGCATCGTATTCAAGCGCCCGCGCTTGGTGTCTCAACAAGTGCATTTTATCGGTAATTTTTCGTTACTGATTATTATGGTCTCGGGCTTATTCGTTGGTTTTGTTTTAGGATTACAGGGGTATTACACCCTGAACCGCTACGGCTCTGAAGAGGCGCTTGGCTTGCTGGTCGCGCTCTCACTGACGCGTGAGCTCGGCCCAGTCATTACCGCACTGCTCTTCGCCGGACGTGCCGGCACCTCGCTCACCGCTGAGATTGGCTTGATGAAAGCCGGCGAACAATTAGCCGCGATGGAAGTCATGGCCGTCGACCCAATCAGACGCGTCTTTGTCCCGCGCTTTTGGGGCGGTGTCATTGCGATGCCTGTTTTGGCTGCGGTATTCTCAATGGTTGGGATCATCGGGGGCTGGGTGGTCGGTGTGCTACTGATTGGCATCGACACCGGTGCCTTTTGGTCACAAATGCAAAACGGCGTCGATGTCTATAACGACGTGTTGAACGGCGTAATAAAAAGTATCATCTTTGGGGTAGCAGTCACTCTGATCGCCCTCTACGAAGGCTGGCAGGCTCGCCCTACACCCGAGGGAGTGGCGCGCGCCACCACTCGTACCGTTGTGACCGGCTCGCTAGCGGTCTTGGGGCTTGATTTTCTACTGACTGCGCTGATGTTCAGCAATTAAAGGGTCAAACAATGTCAAACGAAAAAACAGACTGGTGGGTGGGGCTCTTTATCTTGTTAGGTGCAATCGCACTCTCTTTTCTAGCGTTACGAGCTGGTAACCTCAGCAGCTTCTCGTTTGCCCCCACCTACGCTCTGTCGGCAAAGTTCGACAACATCGGCGGGCTCAAGGTGCGTGCGCCAGTAAAAAGTGCGGGCGTCGTGGTCGGGCGCGTTGCCAGCATCGCTCTTGATGAAAAAACCTTTCAGGCGGTGGTGACCGTTCAAATCGAAAAGAACTATCGTTTTCCGAAAGACTCTTCAGCCAAGATTTTGACCTCGGGCTTGCTCGGCGAGCAATACATCGGCCTTGAAGCGGGTGGTGATGACGCCAACCTTGTCGCTGGTGCGACGCTTCAATTCACGCAAAGCGCGATCGTCCTTGAAAGCCTAATCAGTCAATTCTTGTATTCGTCTGCTGAAAAACAAGGTACGCCCCAAGGCGCCGACGCAGCCCCTGCACCCAAGTCACCCAAGCTCTCTCAATAACGGTCAAGCGATATGCGCACTCGTTTTATTACTCAACAGTTTGGCCTAGCGCTTAGCGCGCTCGCCTTGGTGCTGCTCTCAGGGTGCACTACACACTCAACCGGCCCAGCTAATCCCGCTGATCCTCTCGAGTCCTCAAACCGCGCAGTCTTCGAGTTCAACGACGCGGTTGATCGCGCCGTACTTAAACCGGTCGCTGAAGCCTACGCCTTTGTTGTGCCACAACCAGTCCGCACCTGTATCAACAACATATTTTTGAACCTCGGTGACGTGTGGTCTTGGTTTAACAGCACGCTTCAAGGGCGCCAAGTCGATGCGCTCAACACGTTTGGCCGTTTCTTGTTCAACTCGACGATGGGGCTTGGGGGTTGCTTAGACGTAGCCAGCCAAACGGGCGCCAAGCGCATTCCCAATGATTTTGGCGTCACACTCGGCGTCTGGGGGCTCGACTCTGGCCCGTACCTTGTGCTGCCGATTATGGGCTCATCCACCCTCAGAGACGGGGCAGGCCGAGCCGTTGATATCTATGTGAATCAGTTTGGGTATGGTTCGTTAATCACGAACATCGATGTTCGTAATTCGATTTATGGTCTTGAAGTGGTCGAGCGCCGAGAAGCACTACTCGCAGTCACAAATATGATTGACCGCACTGCGCTAGATCGCTACAGCTTTATTCGTGATGCCTACCTGAAGCGGCGCCAGGCTCAAGTTGCCGGAGCAACCGCTGAGGCACAGAATCTACCGAACTACGAAGATTTTGAGGCCGCGCCGACCGATGAAAAAGCACTTGGCATCGCGCCAAAAAAATAGGGTTCACTGTTATTACCTGCCAACAGATATTTAGCCTCTTGCAAGGATACGTTGAATGAAGTCTCGCATCGATTTATTTTTTAAACTTGTTTTCTTGTGCCTGCTGCTGGGGTTGGGTCACACTTCACGTGCGCAAACAACACCCAACCCGAAAGCCGCCCCCTCCGACTTCGTGCAGCAGGTCGCCGATCAAGTACTCGCCGCGCTTAAGACCGATAGCAGCGTGCGCGCCGGCAACACTGCGCGCGTCAATCAAATCGTTGACGACCTCATTTTGCCTCACGTCAATTTTGAAAAAACAACCCGCCTCGCAGCGGGTCGCTATTGGCGACAGGCGACACCCGAACAACAAGCAGCCTTGGTCAAAGCCTTTCGCGGCACCTTAGGTCGATCTTACAGCGGCGCCTTCACCCGCGTCGACGAGGGCACCAGCATTAAAGTCTTGCCTTTGCGAGGCGACGCCGATGCCACCGACCTCGTCGTCAAATCTCAAGTCATGCAGCGCGCCAATACTCAACCGATTGCGCTAGATTACCGTCTTGAAAAAACACCGCAAGGCTGGAAGATCTATGACCTAAACGTTGAAAATATCTGGCTGATTGAAAACTACCGCAATCAGTTTTCTCAGCAAATTAGTCAAAACGGGATCGATGGCCTGATTCAAGCGCTCAATCAACGCGCACAACAATAATAACTTTAAGGCCCCGGTCCCGGGGCGTCTGTTCGCTCGGGTACACCGCCCCACAACAAGGTCGTCATGTCTGCTGTTTCGTTTGAACATGTTTCTAAAGTTTTTGCACCTCGCACCCTGGGTTGGCGCGGTTTGTTTCGCCCACCTACAGGCCCCGGTTTTCAGGCGCTTGATGATGTATCTTTAACAATCGAGCACGGTGAGTTTTTTGCGTTGCTGGGGCCCAACGGAGCCGGCAAAACGACACTCATTTCTGTGCTGGCAGGGCTGTGTCAGGCCACTCAGGGGCGCGCCAGTGTTTGTGGCCATGATGTGGTCAACGATTATCAGGCAGCTAGGCGCTCATTAGGCGTCGTGCCTCAAGAGTTGGTGTACGACCCATTTTTTACTGTTCGCGAAACCTTAAGAATTCAATCCGGTTATTTTGGCTTTCGCCACAATGACGACTGGATTGACGAAATTTTGGCTAACCTCGGGCTCAGTGATAAAGCCGATGAAAACATGCGTGCCTTGTCTGGCGGGATGAAGCGTCGTGTACTGGTGGCTCAAGCGCTGGTGCATCGCCCCCCCGTGATCGTGCTTGACGAACCCACAGCAGGGGTTGATGTCGACTTGCGCCGCAGCCTTTGGGAGTTCATCTCCCGGCTCAACGCCAAAGGCCACACCATTATCTTGACTACGCACTACCTTGAAGAAGCTGAAATGCTGTGCAACCGCACCGCCATGCTAAAGGGCGGGCGCATTGTCGCACTCGACACCACCAAAGCCTTGATCGCACGCGCCGGCGGCAATCTCGAACAGGCGTTTGTCCAAATCATGAACGACCAACCCTCTAAGTTTTATGGGGCACAAGCATGAGCGCCCCCATTTTGACCGCTCGTGCAGGCGCCGGCTCAGGGTTTCCGACCCTGCTTGGCAAAGAATTACTGCGTTTTTGGAAGGTCAGCTTTCAGACCATTGCCGCTCCCGTCATCACAGCATTGCTGTACCTTGTCATTTTTGCTCAGGTGTTACAAGACCGGATCCAAGTGTATGGCAGCGTGCCCTACACCGCCTTTTTGATCCCAGGGCTCATGATGATGAGCATGCTGCAAAACGCTTTTGCTAACCCGTCGTCATCGCTCATTCAAAGCCGCGTCACAGGCAATTTGGTATTTGTCTTGTTGCCGCCGATCTCGCACCGAGAGTTCTTCAGTGCCTATGTGTTGGCCGCCATTGTGCGGGGTCTGGCTGTCGGAACCTGCGTCTGGCTGGTGTCCCAGTATTTCAGCTCGATGCCGATCAAGCACCCACTTTGGGCGCTAGTCTTCGCGATTCTCTCCTGCGGCATTATGGCAATCTTAGGCTTGATTGCTGGGCTGACCTCTGAAAAATTTGATCAGCTCGCCGCTTTTCAAAATTTTCTGATTATGCCCGCCACGTTTTTATCTGGGGTGTTTTATTCTGTACACACCCTACCTGCCTTTTGGCAAACTGTATCGCACTGGAATCCGCTCTTTTACACAATTGATGGGTTTCGCTATGGTTTTTTTGGCGTGGCCGATGTCTCGCCCTGGCAAAGCCTAGCCGTTGTCGCCGGGGTCTTTTTCGTTTTGGCGACGTTTGCCCTGCGCCTCTTAGGCCGAGGCTACAAGCTGCGCACCTAAACCATCTAAAATAACGAATATTCTAGAATCGTTTCCCCCCTCAAGGACCTTGCAGATCATGTTGCCTACCCCAGAAGATATTCGCGCTTACATTGCCGCCGGGCTTGCCTGCGACCACCTTGAAGTCAGTGGCGATGGCGCGCATTTTGAGGCTGTCATTGTCAGCAACGCGTTTGCAGGCAAACGTCTGATCGCTCGCCATCAGTTGGTGTATGCCGCGTTAGGTGATCGGATGAAACAAGAAATCCACGCACTCTCGATGCGGACCTTAACCCCCGAAGAGTTCAGCAAACCCGTCTGATGGATATTTTACGAATCACGGGTGGTAGTCGCCTGCACGGTGAAGTCAGTATTTCTGGCGCAAAAAATGCAGCGCTGCCAATTTTGTGTGCTGGCTTGCTGACTGCCGATACGGTCACACTTACCAACGTACCCAAGTTAAACGACATCGCGACCACGCTTAAATTATTAGGCCAAATGGGCGTTCGTTGCGCGCGCGAAAGCGATGACACAGTCCATATTACTGCCAACGAGGTCACGACCCTCGAGGCGCCCTATGAACTGGTGAAAACCATGCGCGCTTCGATTTTGGTGCTGGGGCCGCTGCTCGCACGGTTCGGTCAGGCGCGAGTCAGCCTGCCCGGCGGCTGCGCAATTGGTCAGCGCCCAGTCGACCAACACATTCACGGGTTGGCCGCGCTAGGGGCTGACATCAGCATCGAGCACGGTTTTGTCGTCGCACGTGCCCAGCGCCTAAAGGGCGCCGTCATACGTACCGACATGGTGACTGTCACTGGCACCGAAAATCTGCTGATGGCCGCCGTCTTAGCAGAGGGTCAAACCGTTTTAGAAAACGCCGCCCGCGAACCCGAGGTCGTGGATCTCGCCGAACTGTTGATTAAGATGGGCGCGCAGATTCAGGGCCATGGTACCGACCGCATTGTCATCGAAGGCGTCAAGAGCCTGCACGGTGCCACACATCAGGTGATCCCTGATCGCATTGAAGCAGGTAGCTTTTTGTGTGCAGTCGGTGCAGCCGGTGGTGATATCACGTTACGCAAGGTCGCGCCTGACACCATGGGCGCCACCCTGTCTAAACTCCAAGAGGCTGGTGTGAAGCTGTCGTGCGGCCCTGACTGGATTCGCGCCAGCATGACACAGCGGCCCAAACCTGTTGACTTTCGTACACACGAATACCCAGGCTTTGCCACTGACATGCAGGCCCAGTTAATGGCGCTCAACGCGCTCGCCGACGGCACCTCTGTGATCGCTGAGACGATTTTTGAAAATCGTTTCATGCACGTCCAAGAGTTGCTGCGCTTAGGCGCACGCATTGATATCGACGGCCACACGGCCGTTGTGCGTGGCGTAACAAAACTGTCAGGGGCAACTGTCATGGCCACCGATTTGCGTGCCTCTGCAAGCCTTGTCATTGCAGGTCTGGCAGCTGAGGGCCAGACCATCGTCGAGCGAATCTATCACCTTGATCGAGGCTACGAGCGCATGGAGCACAAGCTCAGACAGCTAGGCGCCAACATCGAACGCATTTCAAGCAAGGATCTCTCATGAGCGCACCCGAGCCGCTTCGGCCGTTAACAATGGCCCTCTCGAAAGGACGAATTTTTGAAGAGACTCTGCCTCTGCTCGAGGCTGCGGGCATTCAGGTTTCTGAAAACCCAGAGCAGTCGCGTAAGCTGATTATTACCACCAGCAACCCTGGCTTGCGATTAATTATTGTGCGCGCCTCTGACGTGCCAACCTATGTTGAATACGGCGCTGCTGA
>CAMCII010000061.1 GCA_945874505.1 Bordetella parapertussis
CGATAGTTCTGCTCGAGTTTGACCAAGCGAATCTGGGGGTAATCAGTGGTGAGCTTCGCGAGGTTCTCAATGGTTGCGCCACGCCAGGCATAAATGGCCTGATCGTCGTCACCCACTGCAGTAAACATGGCACGAGGGCCAGTCAACCATTGCACTAAGCGGTACTGACAGACGTTCGTGTCTTGATACTCGTCCACTAATAAATAACGTACGCGTGCTTGCCATTTTTCTCGAACCTGGGCTTCGCGTTCAAATATTTGTGCGGGTAGCGCGATCAAATCATCGAAGTCCACCGCTTGATACGCGGCGAGTGTCGCGTTATAGCTGCGATAGACTCGTGCAGCCTCGACTTGGCTAGCTGTGGCCGCCTGGGCAGCCGCCGCATCGGGATCAATCAAGCTGTTTTTCCAGAGCGAAATCGTTTGCTGCACAGAGCGCAAGCGTGCACGATCGGTCGTTGCCAATAAATCTTGTACGATCGCAATCGCGTCATCTGAATCAAAGATGGAAAACTGCGGCTTAAGACCCGCATGCTGCGCCTCTTCACGCAAAATCCGAACACCCAGCGAGTGAAAAGTACTGATGGTTAGCCCTTTGGCAAGAGCTGGGTCGACTAGGCGTTTGACGCGATCATCCATCTCGCGAGCCGCTTTATTGGTGAAGGTCAACGCAACAACATTGCGCGCCTTGTAATCACAGTCGCGCAGCAGGTACGCTATCTTTTGCGTAATCACACGTGTTTTTCCTGAACCGGCACCTGCCAAGACTAAGCAGGGTCCATCAAGATATAAAACCGCCTCGCGCTGCGTCGGGTTCAGCCCATTTGTTGCAAATGTTGACATAGCACCGTATTAAATTTCGAGTGGATCTACCTCAAGCTGCCATCGCACGCGACGTGCATCAGGCTGCTCGGGTAGTAATTTAAGCCAGTGTCGCAGCAACAATTGCAACGCAGGGCGATTAGTAGATTCAAGTAGCAACTGGGCTCGACACATATTGTCGACACGCACGATTCGTAACGGCACTGGGTCGTACAACGTCAGCACCACTTCAGTCTGATAATGCGCAGATAACTCGCTTGCAAGCTCACGGGCATCACGTAAAAAATCAAGCGCAGCCGGCAGCTCGCGCGCCTCGGCGCTCAAGAGCGCTTGGTACGAAAAGGGGGGCAAGGCGGCGGCTTGGCGCTCTTGAAGCGAGTGTCGCGCAAAGCCAGCGTAATCGTGCTTCAGCAACGCCTGATAGACCGCTTGCTCTGGATAGCCAGTTTGCACAATCACCTCGCCGTGTCCGCTATGACGGCCAGCCCGCCCAGCCACCTGCATCAGCTGTGCGAATAAGCGTTCTGGCGCCCGAAAGTCTTGCGAAAACAACATTGCATCGGCATTGAGCACCCCCACCAACCCAAGATTCGCAAAGTCATGGCCCTTGGCTACCATTTGCGTGCCTACTAAAATATCGACCTCTCCGGCATGCACGCTGGCAAAGAGCGCTTGGGCCGAGCCTTTTTTACGAGTGCTGTCCGCGTCAATTCGCACCACACGTGCCTCCGGAAACAATTCGGCGAGATGCTCTTCGACCCTCTGTGTGCCTCGGCCCATCGGCTGTAAATCTTGATCGCCACAATCTGGACACGCCTTTGGCACATTTTGTGCCAGTCCGCAATGATGACAGTGCAGTTGCGCACGCTTCGCAGTCAGTCGGTGCAACACCGTAAAAGTTGTGCACCTTGTGCACTGGCTTACCCAGCCACACGAGTTGCAATGTAAGGCAGGTGCGTAGCCCCGACGGTTTAAAAATATTAATACCTGTTCGTTGTTTGCAAGCCTCGCGCGCATCGCCTCTACAAGATGAGGGGACAAGCCGTGGTCCATCTGTAAGCGTCGCGTATCGACCAAGCGCACCGAGGGTAGTGTCACCGCGCGCGCGCGCGCGGGCAAGTCAAGCCTTTGGTAGATGGATTTTTCAGCGTTGGCCCAGCTCTCGAGTGATGGAGTCGCAGAACCCAACACGACAGGGATGCCCAGATCATGCGCCCGCCAGACCGCAAGGTCTCGTGCCGAGTAACGCAACCCATCCTGCTGTTTGTAAGAGGGATCGTGCTCTTCATCAACGACGATCAGCCCAAGGTCGTCAAGCGGTGCAAAAATGGCTAAGCGAGTACCGAGCACAATGCGAGCCTCGCCGCTTTGCACACGCAGCCAGGCGCGTAAGCGCTCACCATCCGACAGGGCACTGTGCATGACCGCGACTCCGTTCACGCCCGCTACCGGCTCAAGACGCGCCCGTAAGGACTGCTCAAATTGTGGCGTGAGGTTAATCTCAGGTACTAACATCAACACGCGTTTGCCGCGCGCCAAGGTCTGTGCGGCCGCATGCAGATACACCTCTGTTTTGCCGCTTCCGGTCACCCCATAAAGCAGAAAGGTTTTGAAACCCTTTGCAGCAACGAGCGAGGTGACTGCTTGTTCTTGATGGCTGTTCAGTTCAGGTACGATCGAGGTTGCCGTAGCCTCTTGTTTAGAGGTGCGGCGCGCAGCAAGACGTACAACGGGGCCAGCGCCCGAGCGCTTGCCCTGATACGAGGATACGCTGCGCAGGGGAATCGGCAGTGCCGGCAAAATCACTTCGCCTAACGGACGTTGGTAATATTCAGCCGCGAAAGTCGCAAAATGCAGCCAACTTGAACTCAAAGGCGCAATATCTTTCAACACCGCCAACACGTCTTTAACCTTGCTGGGGTCATAACCAGGCACCTCTGGCAAGCTGACGACCACTCCAATCATCTTGCGCCGCCCGAATGCAACCATGACTCGATCACCCACCGCAACATGTTCGGTAGACCGATAATCATACAAATCTGCCAAAGGCACGTCTAACGCAACCCGAACCCACTGTGTCGTAGTGCTCGCTTGGACGCACTCAGCAGGAATAATATCAGCCATGTAGTTAAAGTGGTTTCTTTGTTAATGCACTAAAGCACTGAGAAACAGAGGTTTAAAAATAATCTTTAGCCCCTGTGGATAACTTTGGGGAAAACTCGTTTATTTAAAACCCGTATTGCATCATTTAGGATAGCATTGCAACGTTGTCTTTTTAGAAAAATTTTATTTTATTGTTTATATTCAATAATATATGAGATATTTGAAAAGTAATTATTAAAAATTTAGGGGTTTTACTAGTTTTGTAAATTTTGTGTATAACCTAAAAAATTATTATGATTTCACAAGGGTTTTCAAGCAAAATAGCCTCAAAAAGCACGCCGTTGTTAGCTCTGGCGGCAATCACGGTGAAACTGAGGGCTATAGGCTCGAACTTCGTCTACCAACACGGCAACAGCTTCGGCTGGTGTGAATTGTGAAATGCCATGACCAAGATTAAACACATGCCCACCACGCCCAACCTCACCATATGCCTCAAGCACACGGCGTACTTCTGCCCGAATTGCGACCTCACCCCCAAAAAGTGCCATCGGATCGAGGTTACCTTGAAAGGCGACCGAATCTGACACGCGCTTTCTTGCGAGACTGAGGTCGACAGTCCAATCAAGCCCGACGGCATCGGCCCCGCATGCTGCTATTTGCTCAAGCCATTGCCCACCACCCTTAGTGAACACGATTGATGGAACCGCGTGGCCCTCGTGCTCTTTAATGAGTTGCTGCACCACCTGACGGGTATAGTGCAACGAAAATTGCTGAAACAGTTGATCGGCAAGTACACCCCCCCAACTGTCAAAAATCATGACGGCCTGAGCGCCTGCTTTGATCTGGGCATTTAAATATTGGGCTGTTGTTTGAGCGTTAATCTGCAAAATACGGTGTAACAAATCAGGGCGCCCATACAGCATACTTTTGATTAAACGATAATCGTCGCTGCCCCGGCCTTCGACCATGTAGCAGGCAACGGTAAACGGGCTGCCCGCAAAACCAATGAGCGGCACTCGTCCATTTAACTCAGCGCGTATCAGGCTGACTGCATCGAAAACATATTGCAGCTTTGCTAGGTCGGGCACCTCAAGCTTGTTGACGTCTTGCTCGGTGCGTACAGGATGCGCAAACCGAGGGCCCTCACCTTGAGCAAAGGAAAGCCCCAGGCCCATTGCATCAGGCACGGTCAAGATATCTGAGAATAAGATGGCCGCGTCAAAGTTAAACCGCTCAAGCGGCTGAAGCGTCACTTCAGCGGCGTAACTCGGACTCTGTGCTAAACCCATGAACGAGCCAGCACGTGCACGAGTCGCGTTGTATTCAGGCAAGTAGCGCCCCGCCTGTCGCATTAACCAAGTTGGCGTGTACGGAACCGCTTCACGTTTAAGTGCGCGCAGAAATACATCGTTTTGTAATGGTGTAGCGCCCACAGAGTTCCTTTTAAAGGTCACGCGCTAGACATGCGTCATGCCAGCCTAGCGATTATCAGACGATCATTTTACCGGAGTGCGCGGGTTGCTCCGGCCTTTAGGGCCGAGAGGATGTCAATCTTCGCTGTCACCCTCTCGGTACAGTTCAGCGGCGATGTCATGTTTACGCATTAACGCCCAAAAGGCTCGCCTGTGTTTATTTGATGCTCGTGCCGCCATTGCAATGTTTCCGTTATGTTTGATTAACGCTTGGGTGATGTAGGTGCGCTCAAAATGACTCACCAGACTGTTTTTTGCGTCGCGAAAAGAACCTAGCGGGTCAGACTGATGGTGTGTAGCGTTCAAGGCAATTGCACTTTGAAGGGGTTGACGCTCAACGCCTCGGCTAGCGCTCGCCTTGACGGGTTTAGCACTCATAAACACCCGCGAACCATGGGTAGAGGCGCATACAGCGGCTGTGCCCATCAAGCCTTGCACCTGCTCAACGGATGAGGGTTTGTAGTTAGGTGCAACTCCAGCACTTGGTGATTCAAGCGCGCTGTAGCTAGCCGCAGGCTCGCGCAAGGTACCGGGCCTGGGCACGCGCGAGACCGTCGTAAGTACGCGCGCCCGAAACTCGTCAAGGCACAAGGGCAATCTCACAAAGTCAGACACACCAAGTTCAAGTAGATCTTGCATGGCAGCAGACTTCAAGTTTTGAAAGATTCCGACGAGTGGTAAAAAGGGGCCGCGCGGGATCCTTGCGAGTGCTTGTCGCGTCCAAGCTAACGTATCGACCGAGACCGGCAACAAGCACAAATCGAACCGTCTTAGGCTAACGCCAGCCTGAGCAAGCGCTTGCACTGGCAACGTCACAACGTGCTTTGTGCTGTCCTCGAGGTCTTGTCCCGCCTCCCATTCAAGCTGATGCAGCCTCACACGAGTCAAAGCGGGCGCTGCCCCATTTAGCACGTCTTCAAGCCACACATGGTGAGCAGCTAGCCTCAACACCGCGCAGTCTATTTGTTGTCGCATTGTTTTTCTCCAAGCAAAAACGCTAGACTAGGCTTGATAAGCCTTAGAGAATAGTCGGAGTTAACGCATCAGCAGATTTACGATGTCTGATGACCGCGTATGGCCTTGCGATTAACGCAGACTATTAGCGATATCCACAGGGTGAGTAGCCCCGAGCCTTGAGGGGCGAAAAGTGCTGAGAAAACAAACGCGCCTCAAGGGGCGCGTTTGTTACTACAGTAGAGCTACCACCGGCAGCAGCAAGCGCCGCGCTTAGTGCTTGTTGGTCAACTCTCGAATACGACGAGCTGCTGAAGCTTGCGCCGCCAACATATCGAGTTCTGCTTTGACCACATCCATGCTGGCCTGATCTTTGGCGTTACGCAAGGCCTCCTGCGCCGCCAAGCGCGCAGCTTCGGCTTTCGATTCGTCAAGATCGCCACCACGAATCGCAGTATCAGACAGCACAGTGACGTGCCCTGGCTGTACTTCTAGCAAACCGCCTGCCACGAAAATACTCTCTTCAGAATCATCTTCGAGAACAATGCGCACTAAACCAGGGCGAATACGCGAGATCAGCGGAGTATGGCCGGGCAAAATACCTAACTCACCCGACTCACCGGGCAGTACTACAAACTTAGCATCGCCCGAGTACAGAGATGTTTCCGCACTGACAACGTCGACTTTGATGGTAGCCATGGTAGATCCTTATTGGAGTTTCTTGGCTTTCTCGAAGGCTTCGTCGATCGATCCGACCATGTAGAACGCCTGCTCAGGAAGCGCATCGCACTCGCCTTCGACGATCATACGGAAACCACGAATGGTTTCGGACAGAGGAACATATTTACCAGGCGAACCCGTAAACACTTCGGCCACATGGAAAGGCTGTGACAAGAAGCGCTGAATCTTGCGAGCACGAGCAACAGCTTGCTTGTCTTCGGGTGACAACTCATCCATACCCAAAATCGCAATAATGTCACGCAATTCTTTATAGCGCTGCAACGTTTGCTGAACACCACGCGCCACGTTGTAATGCTCTTCACCGACTACGTGTGGATCCAGCTGGCGGCTTGTTGAATCAAGCGGATCAACCGCTGGATAAATACCAAGCGCAGCGATGTCACGCGACAACACAACCGTTGAATCTAAGTGCTGGAAGGTAGTTGCAGGCGATGGGTCAGTTAAGTCATCCGCTGGAACGTAAACCGCTTGCACTGAAGTGATAGAACCTTGTTTAGTTGAAGTGATACGCTCTTGCAACTTACCCATTTCTTCTGCAAGCGTTGGTTGATAACCCACAGCAGAAGGCATACGACCCAACAACGCAGACACTTCGGTACCAGCCAAAGTGTAGCGATAAATATTATCCACAAAGAACAGAATGTCACGGCCTTCGTCGCGGAACTTTTCAGCCATGGTGAGGCCGGTCAGCGCTACGCGCAAACGGTTTCCTGGGGGCTCGTTCATCTGGCCAAACACCATCGCCACTTTATCAAGCACGTTTGACTCTTCCATCTCGTGATAGAAGTCATTCCCTTCGCGAGTACGCTCGCCCACGCCGGCAAACACCGACAAACCACTATGTTGTTTTGCGATGTTGTTGATGAGTTCCATCATGTTGACGGTTTTACCCACACCTGCACCACCAAACAGACCGACCTTACCGCCTTTTGCAAAGGGGCAGACCAAGTCAATCACCTTGATACCAGTTTCGAGCAACTCGACTGAGGGTGACAGTTCATCAAATTTTGGGGCATTTTGGTGAATCGCACGACGCTCTTCACTTTGGATCGGGCCAGCATCATCAATGGGGCGTCCTAAAACGTCCATGATACGACCCAAGGTGCCCACACCAACTGGTACCGAAATTGGTGCGCCAGTTTTAGCAACAGCCATGCCACGACGCAGACCATCGCTTGGTCCGAGTGCAATAGTGCGGACAACGCCGTCGCCCAGTTGCTGCTGAACCTCGAAGGTCAAGCCCTTTTCAGCAAAGGCTGAAGATTCATCTGTCAGGCGAAGCGCCTCATAGATATTTGGCATGTGATCGCGGGGAAACTGAATATCCACCACTGCGCCAATGCACTGAACGATGGTTCCGTTGTTCATGTCTGATCCTTACTTTGTAAATTCTGATGGGATACCGGGAGGCAATCTAAACATCTAGACGGCCGCGGCGCCCCCCACGATTTCTGAAATTTCTTTCGTAATAGCAGCCTGGCGAGTCTTGTTAAAGACAAGTTGCAGGTCACCGATTACCTTCTTCGCATTGTCCGAAGCGGCTTTCATCGCCACCATTCGGGCAGATTGCTCTGAGGCCATGCTTTCTGCGACACCTTGATACACAAGGCCTTCGACGTAGCGTTGCAACAATTCGTCGATGACTGTTTGAGCATCAGGCTCGTAGATGTAATCCCAGCCATGCTCTGCCGTTTCGCTTTCGCTATTTACAACAGCAGTCGCCGAAGCCAAGTTATAGGGATCTGCTAATTTGCCAGGTAACGGCAGCAAACGAACAAAAGTTGGTTCTTGCTTCATGGTGTTCAAGAAGCGATTCGTCGCAATATAAACAGCATCAATACGACCTGCCAAAAAGTCATCCAATTGGACTTTAACTGCTCCAATTAGACGGTCAAGTTCAGGCTTATCGCCCAACCCAATTGCTTGCGATACGACCTCAGCCCGCATACGTGTCAACACACCCAGACTTTTGTTTCCAAAGGCTGTGAACTGTGTCCGAATGTTCTTATCGTTGAAGTCACGTGTACGCGAAAGTACCAAACGCATGATGTTGGTATTCAGGCCACCGCAAAGACCCTTATCGGTTGAAACAACGACAATCCCAACGGCCTTCAGTTCTGTACGCTCAACCAAATAAGGATGCGTGTACTCGGGATTTGCCTGCATCAAGTGCGTGGCAATCGCATGAACCTTTGTTGCATAAGGCCGGCCGGCACGCATACGCTCTTGCGCCTTGCGCATCTTCGAGGCCGCCACCATTTCCATGGCCTTTGTGATCTTGCGCGTGTTTTGCACACTCTTGATCTTATTACGAATTTCCTTAATTCCTGCCATTTCGCTTCCTGTGTCAGACCTGCATTCAGGTATCAGACCATTTGCTTTGGATCATTGCAGTCACTGTCTGCAATGATCCGATAGCGGGTTCGTCAGAACGTGCCGTGCTTTTTAAACTCGACCAATGCAGCAACGAGTTCAACTTCGTCATCCTTAGACAACTCTTTTGAACTTTCGATGCGCTCGACCATCGCGGCATTTTTATTTTTAAGATGGTCTTTCAGACCTTTCTCAAACGACAGAACTCTCGAGACTTCGACGTCGTCAAGGTAGCCATTATTCGCGGCGAACAAGATCACGCCGAGCTCCCAGACCTGCAAGGGCTGGTACTGTGGCTGCTTCAAGAGTTCAACCACGCGCTTACCGCGCTCGAGTTGACGCCGAGTCGCGTCATCAAGGTCAGACGCAAACTGAGCGAAAGCTGCTAACTCGCGATACTGCGCCAAGTCGGTACGAATACCGCCGGAAAGCTTTTTAATGATCTTAGTTTGAGCCGCACCACCCACACGTGAAACCGAAATACCGGCGTTAATAGCGGGACGCACACCGGCATTAAACAAGTCGGTTTCAAGAAAGATCTGACCGTCAGTAATCGAAATCACGTTCGTCGGCACGAAGGCAGACACGTCACCTGCCTGGGTCTCAATAATAGGCAAGGCCGTCAATGAACCAGTTTTACCTTTTACAGCACCTTTTGTGAACTTCTCGACATATGCCTCGTTTACACGGGCTGCACGCTCAAGCAAACGTGAGTGCAGATAAAACACATCACCTGGGTAGGCTTCGCGGCCTGGCGGACGGCGCAGCAACAGTGATACCTGACGATAGGCAAACGCCTGCTTGGTCAAATCATCATAAACAATCAGCGCATCTTCGCCGCGATCACGAAAATACTCGCCCATCGTGCAACCTGCGTAGGCTGACAAATACTGCATTGCAGCCGAGTCAGATGCTGTTGCAGCGACGATCGTGGTGTATTCCATGGCGCCGTGCTCTTCGAGTTTGCGCAACACGTTATTAACCGTTGAGGCCTTTTGACCAATAGCAACGTAGATACACTTAACGTTTTTACCTTTTTGGTTGATGATGGCATCAACAGCAACAGCGGTTTTACCCGTTTGACGATCACCAATAATCAATTCGCGTTGACCGCGTCCGATTGGCACCATGGCATCAATCGACTTCAAACCAGTTTGCATTGGCTGCGACACAGACTGACGTGCAATCACGCCCGGTGCCACTTTTTCGATAATGTCGGTTTCTTTTGCGTTGACTGGGCCTTTACCATCAATTGGCACACCCAAGGCATTCACCACGCGACCTAACAGTTCGGGGCCAACGGGGACTTCAAGAATTCGACCAGTCGTTTTGACGGGATCGCCTTCAGAAATACCGGTGTAGTCACCCAAAATCACGGCGCCTACAGAGTCGCGCTCGAGGTTCAAGGCCAATCCAAACACATTGTTTGGAAACTCAAGCATTTCACCTTGCATCGCGTCTGACAGACCATGAATACGGGTAATGCCGTCGGTCACGGAAACGACCGTGCCCTGTGTACGAATGTCGGACGAAGTGCCCAAACCTTCGATTCGGCTCTTGAGAATTTCGCTAATCTCTGACGGATTGAGTTGCATGTTCAGACTCCTGAAATCTTTTGACTGACGTTAAGCCGCCAGCGTGTCGCGCATACGTACTAACTGGGCTTGCACGGATGTGTCGAGTACGTGATCACCCACATGCACACGAACACCACCAATCAAGGAGGCATCCACTGTCACGTGGGGCTTGAGCTTGAGTCCGAATTTTGGCTCTAACAGCGAGATAAGCTGAGAGACCTGATCTTCAGACATCGGAAAAGCACTGGTAATGTTAGCTTGCGCTACACCTTCAGCTTCATCTTTAAGGGCCTCAAACTGTTCAGCAATTTGCGGCAACAGTAATAAGCGATCGTTGGCCATCAACACTTCAACAAAATTTTGAAATTGTTTGTCAACTGCTGGCCGAACGAGACTTAAAAAAATACTGACGCGCTGTGCATCATCGAGCCGTGGATCAGCCATCGCCGAACGCACATCAGCATTGGCAGCCACATGCGCTAGGCGCTGCACCTGTTCAGCCCAAACAGCCAAACTGCCCTGACCTGCCTGAGCGACAGCAAACAAAGCCTCTGAATACGGGCGGGCAACAGTGGAAAGTTCTGCCATAACGTCCTCGAATTAAAGCTGAGCCTTAAGCTGCGTGAGCAGCTCGGCGTGGGCGCTTGCGTTGACTTCTCGCTTGAGGATTTGCTCAGCGCCTTTCACGGCCAAGTTGGCCACGTCATTGCGCAGCGCATCGCGAGCACGCATCACTTCTTGAGCAGCATCTTGTTTCGCCTGCGCCAAAATGCGCGCACGTTCAACTTCGGCCTCAGCACGAGCCTGCTCAATAATCTGGGTTGCATGCTTTTCTGCATCCGTCATGCGCGCATGAAGGCTGGTTTTCGCAGATGCTTCGATCAAACTTACGCGCGCCTGAGCCTGAGCCAAGTCTGCTTTGCCTTTTTCGGCAGCAGCCAAGCCTTCAGCGATTTTTTGGCGTCGCTCGGCGATTGCCTTTGTCAAAGGAGGCCAGATGAACTTCATCGTGACCCACGCTAAAACAAAGAACACGATCATCTGGAAAAAGATCGTCGCGTTCAGATTCACGGTCGTTTCCCTATTACATCTTATGTTCTAGCGGTATGCAACCGCATAGAACTGGATAAATGTGCCGCCAATCAAAACGATGGCGGCGTCGGTGTTCGATCTAACAAAAAATCGAACAAACAAGCGCTTTACTTGAACGGATTCGCAAAAGCGAACAACATGGCAATACCCACGCCGATCAAGAATGCCGCATCAATCAAACCAGCCAACAAGAACATTTTGGTCTGAAGCGCGTTCATCAGTTCTGGCTGACGTGCTGAAGCTTCGAGGTACTTGCCACCCATCATTCCAATGCCGATGCAGGCGCCCAAGGCACCCAGGCCGATAATAAATGCGCAAGCCAGTGCTACCATCGCGACGTTAGTCATGAAAACTCCTTGATTAAAATCTAAGTAAATTTAAAAAAAATAAAAAATCAAACTAAGTAAATCACTACAAATCACACGCCACACAGCCTCTTTGTGAGAGGCTAGGTAGTTTTAGTGCCCTTCGTGAGCTTGGCCGATGTACACCAGCGTCAGCATCATGAAGATAAATGCTTGCAACAAGACAATCAAAATATGAAATAGTGCCCAAACTGAGCCGGCCAGGATGTGGCCCACGCCCAAGCCGATGCTCATTGCGTTCAAGCCTGTCCATGCGCCTCCGAGCAACGCAATCAACATAAACACAAGTTCGCCGGCAAACATATTGCCAAACAGCCGCATGCCTAACGATACAGATTTTGCCGCGTACTCAACTAAGTTAAGTAAAAAGTTGGCAGGCGCAAGAATCAGCACCATGACACCGTGACCATGAAAGGGCGCGGTAAAAAGCTCTTTGACAAAGCCCAGAGGATGTTTAATCTTGATGCCGTAATAAAACATCAGAAGCAGTACACCCAAGGCCATGCCCATCGGGGCATTCAAATCGGCCGTAGGTAAAATGCGGTGGTAATGCAACGGGTCAGTGACCTGTAGCCCAATCCCAAAAAAGTGGAATACGTAGTGAGGCAAATCAACCGGAAGCAGGTCAAGAGCATTCATCAAAATGATCCAGACAAACACCGTCAAAGCCAGCGGCGACACAAATTTACGCGTTGTTTCGCTCGGGACAATGCTGCGCGCCTGTTGATCAACCATATCTATCAGCATTTCGACTGCGCTTTGCAAGCGACCTGGAACACCCGCCGATGCCCGACGAGCGGCAAGCCACATCACAAACAAAGCAATCACACCCATCAACAACGACCAAAAGATGGTGTCGTAGTTAATGACGTTGAAGTCAGCGATCAGCGTTTGCTTTTCGCCAATATTGTTGTAATGCACCAGATGGTGCTGGATATATTCAGCTTGGGGAGAAGCGCTACTTTCAGCAGCCATATTAATCTCTAATTTAAATTCACTTGGCCCAAGAGCCCTTAAACATCAACACCACGATATAGCCCTTAAGCGTCGCGATCAAACTCACGAGCACCGCTAGCCAATTTACCTGCTCACCACCTAGGTGCGCGATCAGCCATAACAGACCTGC
>CAMCII010000062.1 GCA_945874505.1 Bordetella parapertussis
TATGTGAGGGGATTTCTGTGGCCATACCAACCGCAATCCCTGAGGCGCCGTTGAGCAACATGACCGGCAAACGTGCGGGCAACATGTCGGGCTCTTGATGGCTGCCATCGTAGTTGGGCACAAAATCAACCGTGCCTTCGTCGAGCTCATCAAGCAGTAAGCGGGCAAAAGGTGTCAGTCGCGCCTCGGTGTAACGCATCGCTGCAGCGTTATCACCGTCGCGTGAACCAAAATTTCCCTGGCCATCGATCAAGGGGTAGCGCAAGGTGAACTGCTGAGCCATACGCACCAAGGCGTCATAGGCAGCTTGATCGCCATGCGGGTGATACTTACCGAGCACATCACCGACCACGCGTGCCGACTTGACGGGTTTGGCACCCGACTGCAGCCCCATCGCCTGCATCGCATACAAAATACGACGTTGCACCGGTTTTTGGCCGTCACCCACATCGGGTAAAGCACGACCGCGCACCACTGAGACCGCATAGTCGAGGTACGCCTGCTCGGCATACAGACCAAGCGTTAGGGATTCACCATCGTCTTTTGTGTCAAACAAACCAGGTTGAGTACCGTCAGTCATTTAAATATCAACCTCTGCAAGATTACCTTTGTCTTCAAGCCAAGTACGACGAGCACCCGATTCGCTTTTGCCCATCAACATGTCAAACATCGCAGTGGTCTCTGAGGGTGCTAATGCACCGTAGCCAACCGGCAACATCCGACGCGTGTCGGGATTCATGGTGGTTTCCCAGAGTTGCACTGGGCTCATCTCACCCAGGCCTTTAAAACGGCTGATATCCCAAGAGCCTTCTCGCACGCCCTCTTTGCGCAGCTTGTCTTGAATCACCTCAAGCTCGCCAGAGTCTAGGCAATAAATTTTACGAGCGGGGCGTTTGCCCAACGCCGGTACGTCAACACGAAACAAGGGAGGACGCGCCACGTACACGTGACCCAACTCAACGAGCCGCGGAAAATGCTTATAAAACAAGGTCAGCAGTAGCACCTGAATGTGCGAACCATCAACGTCAGCATCAGACAGAATACAAATTCGGCCATAACGTAGCCCAGACAAATCAGGCGTGTCTTTGGGGCCATGTGGATCAACGCCAATTGCCACCGCAATATCGTGGATTTCGTTATTGGCAAAGAGGCGATCACGATCGACCTCCCAGGCATTTAACACTTTACCGCGCAAGGGCAACACCGCCTGAAATTCTTTATCTCGGCCCATTTTGGCTGAGCCACCGGCCGAGTCACCCTCAACCAGAAAGACTTCAGTGCGCGAGGAATCGGACGACTCACAGTCAGTGAGCTTGCCGGGCAACACGGCAACACCTGAGCTTTTACGCTTTTCAACTTTTTGCGCAGATTTGGCCCGCGCCTGCGCTTGCCGGATTGCGAGCTCAGCTAGTTTTTTACCGTACTCGACGTTACTGTTTAACCAAAGATCGAGTGCTGTGCGCACAAAACCACCCACTAAGCGCACGGCGTCGCGGCTGTTGAGTCGCTCTTTGATCTGACCTTGAAACTGCGGATCTAACACTTTGGCAGACAACACAAAACTTGCACGAGCAAACACGTCTTCAGGTAATAGTTTGACGCCTTTGGGCAACAAACTATGAAGTTCGGCAAATCCTTTGACGGCGCTGAATAAACCTTCACGTAGCCCGGCTTCGTGGGTACCGCCTGCAGGGGTGGGGATCAGGTTGACGTACGACTCACGCACCACGTTGCCCTCATCGGCCCAAACAACCACCCACTGAGCCCCCTCGCCTTGCGCAAAGCTTTCATGATCGGCCAGAGCAAATTGCTCGCCCTGAAACATTGGTACACGCAACTCAAGTCCTTCAAGCGCCTCGGATAAATACCCCGCCAAGCCATCCTCATACTGCCAGTGGCGGGTATCGCCCGTTTTTTCGTTGACGAGCGTGACTTTGACCCCCGCCATCAGCACCGCTTTACTGCGCAGCAAATGCAGCAATTCATTAAGAGGGATGACGCCGGAATCAAAAAAACTGTTGTCTGGCCACACACGTACCCGCGTGCCTGACTTTTTGCGATTGAGTTCAGGGACCACGACAAGCGGCTCAAGAACGTCGCCGTTGGCAAATACCATCCGGTGCGCAGCCGCCTCGCGCCACACCACCAATTCAAGTCGCTTTGACAAGGCGTTGGTGACCGAAACACCGACCCCGTGCAAACCGCCCGAGAATGCGTAGGCACCTCCGCCCTTTTTGTCGAATTTTCCGCCGGCATGTAAGCGCGTGAATACGAGTTCGACTACCGGGGCTTTTTCTTCGGGGTGCAAGCCAACCGGGATGCCGCGCCCATCGTCTTCGACTGTCACGCTGCCGTCAGCGTGCAACGTAACTTGAATGTGCTTACCAAAGCCAGCCAAGGCTTCATCGGCTGCGTTATCGAGAACTTCTTGAATAATGTGAAGGGGATGCTCAGTGCGGGTATACATGCCAGGCCGCTGGCGCACAGGTTCAAGGCCTTTCAGCACTCGAATCGATGACTCGTTGTAAGACTTAGTACTCAAGAGATCCCCAATTGCAATAAAAGATGCGCCATTTTACGGAAAATGCAGAATCAGGCAGTTTGGCAGGCAAATTAGTACTCAGGCGCTACGTCTGACGAGCGGCAGATCACCAGAATGCGCTGCATTTTGGCGACGAGTTGTTATTCTGCACAGTCGTTTACCGGCAAAACGCCGCGAGCCTAGCAAAATTGGTTGATGTTATGCTTTAATAGGTTTCAGTCATGTAGGTAACGACTAAGTTGCCAACGATCCAAAACACAGGATCTGTTACAGCCACGGCCAACCTCGCCGAGCGGCATTGCCGAAATTAAAAGCAAAACATATCCTGAATTTGCCAGACCGACCGATCACTCTAAGAGAAAAACAATGAGCGAACACATCAAAAACGTGAGCGACGCCAGCTTTGACGCAGACGTCATCAAATCTTCACAACCCGTATTGGTTGATTACTGGGCAGCCTGGTGCGGCCCTTGCAAGCAAATCGCCCCGATGCTTGAAGAGGTTGCCACGCAGTACGCTGGAAAAATGACCGTTGCCAAGCTGAATGTTGACGAAAATCAAGCAACGGCCGGCAACTTCGGTATTCGCGGCATTCCGACTTTAATGTTGTTTAAAGATGGCAAAGTGGCCGACACCAAAGTCGGTGCCTTGTCAAAAGCACAATTAACCGCATGGTTAGACAGCGCGATCTAAGTTGTCGTCACGCGCGAGCCCCTTCGTGGCTCGCCACTGGCTTCGCTTAAGGCGGGCTGTTCGTGGGTAAAACTTATTTTTTTCTCCCCTCCTCTTCTATTTTGAAGTAATTTTTTACACTGACATCAATGCACCTGAACGAACTGAAGGCGCAGCACGTTTCGCAGCTGCTCGAAATGGCCGCAGGCCTCGAAATCGAAAACGCTAGCCGCTTACGCAAACAAGAACTCATGTTTGCCATTATGAAAAAACGGGCGAAACAAGGCGAACAAATTTTTGGCGATGGCGTACTAGAGGTCTTGCCCGACGGCTTTGGCTTTTTGCGCTCGCCCGACACCTCGTATTTGGCCAGTACCGACGACATCTATATTTCACCCTCGCAAATTCGTCGGTTTAATTTGTATACCGGCGACTCAATCGAGGGCGAAGTGCGCACCCCAAAAGATGGCGAGCGCTATTTTGCGTTAGTTAAAGTCGACAAGGTCAATGGCTATGCGCCCGAGGCGATCAAGCATCGCATCATGTTCGAGAACCTGACACCGCTGCACCCTGACAAAGTCATGCCCCTTGAGCGTGATATCAAAAGTGAAGAAAATCTGACAGGTCGCATTCTTGATATTTTTGCGCCAATCGGTAAAGGACAGCGCGGGCTAATTGTTGCAAGCCCGAAATCAGGCAAAACGGTGATGATGCAACACATCGCCCACGCGATTACTGACAATTTTCCTGATGCAGTCATGATTGTCATGCTGATCGACGAGCGTCCTGAAGAAGTCACTGAGATGCAACGCACCGTGCGCGGCGAAGTCGTGGCATCAACCTTTGATGAACCCGCAACCCGCCACGTCCAAGTCGCTGAGATGGTCATCGAACGGGCGAAGCGTCTAGTCGAAATGAAAAAAGACGTCGTGATCTTGCTAGATTCGATTACTCGTCTGGCGCGCGCCTACAACACAGTGGTACCGGCCTCGGGCAAGGTGTTGACGGGCGGCGTTGACGCCAATGCACTACAGCGGCCCAAGCGTTTTTTTGGTGCTGCACGTAACCTTGAAGAAGGCGGGTCACTGACGATCATTGGTACGGCCTTGATTGAAACAGGCAGCCGCATGGATGAAGTGATTTACGAAGAATTTAAAGGTACCGGCAACTCTGAAATTCACCTTGAGCGTCGTTTGGCTGAAAAGCGTGTCTACCCAGCCATCAACTTGAACAAGTCAGGCACCCGTCGTGAAGAACTGTTGATCAAGCCTGATCTGTTGCAAAAAGTCTGGGTACTACGCAAATTTATTCACGATATGGATGATGTCGAATCGATGGAATTCATCTTGGACAAAATGCGTTCAACCAAGAACAACAATGAGTTCTTTGAGTTAATGAAGCGCTAAGCGCCTTTAATTTACCGCATCGACAGGCTCGCCATGAGACGGTGATGCGGGCAAATGCACTATCCGAATCGCTAGTTCGCCGGGCTCGGAGAAGCGCGCCCGGGCGCTGAGTTCGGCTCGAGCGCTCCACGCGGCTCGAGTTTGGGATCATCCCAAGGGCCGGTGACAGCATATTTAACCGTCATCACCTTTTCAATTGGATTTCGCAACAAAAATTGCGAGACCAAGGCACTCAAGCCCGCGATAGGGTTGACCACAAAGGCTGTTGCGAGCGCCGCGCCGCTCATATCAAACTGCGGTCGCACGTCGGCCTCCATATCCCAAAGTTTTTTATCCAGATCCGAGTTGCCCTTTAACAAAATGCTCGCAATCGGACTGCTGACCGTTAGGTCAGTGGTGTTTACCACACCCTTGTTGAACGTGAAGCCGCCCGTCAAGGCACTCCAGGGAAAACCGTCTTTAAATTCGTTGCCAGGCCTGAAGTTAAAGCTCAAGATCCTTTGCAGTGACTGAAGCGACAAGAGCTCTAAGAGTCGTGCGCTACGAGAGTTCACATGCTCAAACACACCATTTTTCAGGTCAACTTTGGCAGAACCATTTAATCCCTGATAGCTATTCACCCAAGGGAAATTCACCCAATCCACTTGGGCATGAATGGTGCCACTACCGCCCTTGACACGCTCAGGATGCCCCATCTGCGCTGAAAAACGACCGAGGTCATGAATGACCACATCCGCGTTGAGTTTGACGCCACGTGTTGGCCCCTTCAGGCGCCATTGCCCCGTAGCGGTAGCTGTAGCAGCCGCACTTTGAATATCGAGCTTTTCGATGTTCCAGAGTTCGGTGCGCTTTAGATTGGAGCCCACCAGACGCAACGAACCCAACTTGCTTCCAAAGAGCGTGAAGTCGTCAATGGTGAGATCAATTGCAGGAATATCAGACCAGTGCTGAGAATCAATGACATCGATCTTTAACGCTTCAGTTTGCCCCTCATCCGGAGCACCGAGGGCCAGTTTTGAAAACCTTGCTTGAATGCGTCCGTCGAGCGTCCCAGCTGCAGCTCGCCACGTGGCGCTTCCGGCGGTTTCTTTTGACGCAATTCGGGCTGACCACTGATTCGGTACATTTTGTGTCGCCGTGAAATCAAGATCTGTAAACGTTAGATCAGACAAAATAAAATGCGGCGAACGTAGTCGCACCGTCGCTAAACTCGGAAACACTCTGAACTCAACGTTGGACGTACGTTTAGGTTCTTGCGTCACCTGCTCAAACAACGTGCTCCAATCGTCAAAATCCACCCGCCCAAGTTTGATATCTAGTGTCAAACCACTGGCGGGCAGTGGCAAGGTCTCACCCATCGAAACCGCAGCGCGTGAAAAATACGGCGAAGGCCGAGCACCGGCAGGCCGTTCGAAGCGACCATTGATCAGGTTGGGCACACTCATGGACAGGGTTTCGCGAAAATCGTTTTTTACGGGTGTTGCTACCCAGCGCACCGTCAGGGGCGTACGACTTTGGGAAGTTTTGCCTAAGGGCGCGGGCAAATTAACCGTGAGACCTTCAAGCGTAGAACTCACGACTGCCTCGTAGCCACGCTCTTTTGTAGAGGCAAGCTGTGCCTTATAACGAGCCTGCCCAGCAAAGGGCAATAACGCTTTTGCCCCCGCTAAACCCTTCAGCGCCGCAACCGTGATCGCGCCTTCTGCTTGTAGGCTCTGGGCACCTTCACCCCAAACACCACGCAGCAGCGACTGGCCGCCTAAAAACTGAGCGCTCAAATTATCGGTACGCACGGATTGTTCTGAAAATTCAAGCACCCCACGAACATTCTCAAGGGCAGGAATATCAGCCCCAAGGCTGATATTGTTTCCGGCGAAGTTGAGCTGACCTTTGACCTTGGGTGCCTGATCGGTGTCAAGATTCATCTTGAGCGAGAGCGGCACTGTCAACAGACCACTCACCTTGAGGCGCTCAAGCGATGATTTGAGCACACTAGGTAACGGCGCCTTGCCCAACACTGAGAGGTAGTCTTTGGCTTGACCATCGAGCACCGCCTCAAGCGAGAGGTCAGGCCGCAAGGCAAAATCAGGCACCTTGAGCGCAAGCCCACTCACATTGATTCGGGTACCGGTCGTATCCAGCAATACGGCACTCGATCCATCCATACTGAGAGACAATTTATCGAACACGAGCTTGCCCTGTGCCTGTGTCACCTGAGGCCAATTCGGCTGGCCTGGACGGCTCGGATCATAATCAACGCTCAGCCCGCTGAATTGACCTTCGAGCCTAAAGGCGCCCGACACGCCCGTTTCATTGAAAGGAAAATGATCCAGATCGCCTTTGAGCGTCACCGCTATTTGACTCAACTGCCCTTGGGTGATGGCTGAACGCAGAAACTGACGCGCCTCAATGGGCGCTAGCGTGGTCACAAACTGATGAAGCTTGTTAGCAGGCGCTTTGGAGATCAGGCCCGTCATATCCAACAGGCCAGCGCCAGTCGCCCCGCCCGACACCCACGAGCCCTGCAGTTGTGTGGCAAGCTCGGTCGATTTCAGGTCAAGCTGCGCTGAATCAATGGTGAGTGCGCCCGCCGTATTTTTAAACACTTTTGCACGCGCCGTGACCTCGCCAAGCTCAAGCAACGATGGCTCAAACAATGGACTATTGATCTTAAGCTCGGTGGTGGTGGTGCTGAGTGTCAGACCCTGTCGACCTGCACTGCGCGCCAACAACGGCCAACGCGCCTCAGGTAACAAATCGGCCAGCCAACCCGTCAGCCTGAGTTGAGCGGTTTGTGCGCTGGCTAAGCTTTTGCCATCCGTGGCTAGCGGCAAGGCGATTTTTTTTGCTGAAAGCTCGAGCGTGGTTTGACCCAGAAGCCCGTCTTGCACATCGATCCAGGCACGCGCAGCGATGTTTCCGGAGACTGCAGGCACATCGACCCAGGGCGCTAAGCCAGCAAGATGCACATCTTGAATCTCGATGAAAATTTCAGCTTCGCGCGTCGAACTAGGAGCGATTTGATTCAGGATGTTCTCTGTGCGCATCACGAGCTCAATGCGCTTACCGACAGACTCGGGTAAAGACGCCATCAGCCGCAGCTCGTGACGAAACAAACTATTACTCAGACTCACGTCGATCTGAGACACATTCAAAGCCGGAGCTTGCCGCAACTGATCATGCCAGCGAAAATTCGCCTGACGAATCACGATCTCGCCCTGATCCAACAGCCAACGTACGGCTAACGTGTCACGATCTAATTTGAGTTGCTCGTTTGAATGGGGCTCAAGACGTTGGCCGGCGATCGACACGGCACCATCATCATGACGCGTCGCCGCCAGATCAATGCCAGTAATTTCTAAGCGACTCAATCGCAGTTCAAGATCGAGCAGGCTACGCCATGAGACCACAGCAGAAGCAGTGGGCACCTGCAACAACACATCGCCATTGACGTCGCTCACAGCAAGAGCGCGGACCGCAAGCGTTGGATTGAGCCCAGACCAGTCTGCCGAGATATTTGCGATCGACACCTTGGCGCCCACAGCAGTCGAGACATGCTGCTCGATCAGAGGCCGCCAGTCATTAATACGCGGCAACGCCCAATACCGCACCGTCAGCATCGTTGCAACTGCTACAAAATAAAGCAGCAGCAGGCTAAAAAGTGCAAGACGCAGTAGATATTTGACTGGTTGCAAAACGGGCAAATTAAAAAGATTTTGTGAACTCACATTCTATAGGGTATTGTGCAGGCTTGTCGCCCAAGGCGCCATGGCTTTGTGACACGGCGACGTTCTAGGCATCAAAGTATGACTGAATCCGACTTTTCTTCCTCGTTAGCCTGGTCTGGGGCGCTACGTCGCCTGACCCAGAGTGATCCAGCGTTTGCGCACTGGCTAGAACAAGAGCGTTCTCAACCTCTGACTACTGCCCGCCTGCATGACTGGTTTGCTGAGCTGGCCGGAGTGCCAATTGGTAGCGCCATCCTTGAGCTTGATACGTGTCGGCGAGTGCTTCGGATCTTACGCAAACGAACCTTTTTTTTACTGATGGTTCGTGATCTTGCGGGGCTCGCCACGCTCGATGAAGTGGTCGGTACCATGGCGACCCTGGCAGATCGTTGTATCGAACAGGCCTATCGTACGATCATGCACGACATGATTGCCCAGCACGGCCAACCCAAAGACGTACTGACGGGCCGTCCGCAAGAGATGTTGATCATTGGCATGGGAAAACTTGGGGGGTCTGAGCTCAATGTTTCGTCTGACATTGACTTGGTGATGCTCTATCACGAAGAAGGCGAAACCGAGGGCCCCAGGCCGCTGAGCTATCACGAATTTTATGGTCGTCTGACACGCCGCATGATGCCCGTACTTTCAGAGCCTGACGCCAACGGGCAAGTCTTTCGGACTGATTTACGTCTGCGCCCAGATGGCGATTCGGGCCCACTGGCGTGGAGTCTGGATGCGTTTGAACAATATCTGTTTACACAAGGGCGTGAATGGGAACGTTACGCCTGGCTCAAAGGGCGAGTCATACCGGCCCGTGCGTTTGATGACAGCGACTCAACCACGCAAGTACAACAGTTTGAAAGCCTGCGCCAGCCCTTCGTTTATCGAAAATACTTTGACTTTAGTACCTTGGCGGCGCTGCGCACCTTACGCGAGCGCATCCGTTTAGATTTACAACGAAAATCCTTGGCCCGCCCCGGCTTAGAAACACAACTGAACATTAAGCTAGGCGAAGGCGGAATCAGAGAGATTGAGTTTGTTGTGCAATTGGTCCAACTCATCAAAGGCGGACGAATGCCTGCCTTACAACAGCGAGGCTTATTGGCCGCGCTTGAGGCGCAAGCCCGTGCGGCGCTGATCCCAAGTGCGACCGCCGACCAGTTAGCGCAAGCCTATGTGTTTTTGCGACGTACCGAACACGCGTTGCAGTACGCTGAAGACGAACAGACACATCAACTTCCGGTTCGGCCCGAGCATCTCGCCGCACTGGCAAGTGCGATGCGTGTATCTTTGCCCGAATTTGAACAGACTCTGGCCAAACACCGCCTCTTTGTCGCAGACACCTTTCGCGACTCGTTTCGCATTGCTGGCTTAGGCGATGGCTTTGATGAGGCCGAACGCGAATTGCGCGAAAAATCTACGCCGACCTTATCACTTGAAGCGAGTGTATCGGCCTTTGGCGAAGACACCGCAACCTTAGCTTCTCGAGTGGATACCTTTTTGGAAGGCCACCGGATTCGTGCCTTATCGACGACGGGCCGTAATCGCATTGACACGTTGCTGCCGCTGGCGTTGAGCGCAGCTCAACACACCTCGCAACCCTTGACAGCAGCGTTGAGGCTACTGGATTTAATCGAAACTGTCGCGCAACGCGGTGCTTATCTGGCTCTGCTTGCCGAGTATCCCGAAACCATGGCGCGTATTGCACGCTTGATGACGGCAAGCCCCTGGGCCGCGCAATATGTCATTCAACACCCGTTGGTACTCGATAGCCTGATTGCCTGGCCTTCCTTGATGGAGCCCGTGGATATTGGTCGCGTTGCGACAGCGATGCACGAAGACCTGAACGCCTGCATCTTGCCGGACGGCTCGTTTGATATCGAGCAGCAAATGAATTTGATGCGCGATACTCAGCGGCAGATCAGTTTTCAATTGTTGGCGCAAGATCTTGAAGGAGTCTTGACAGTTGAACGTTTAGCCGATCAATTGTCGGCCTTGGCTGACATGCTGTTGCAAGAGACCTTAGCGAGGGTCTGGCCGCAGGTGTGCCCGCCTGATGCTAGCGGCGACGGCACCGAGTCTCAGTTAGCCATCATTGCTTACGGGCGCTTAGGCGGCAAAGAGCTTGGCTATTCTTCTGATCTGGATCTTGTGTATTTATACGACGACCCAAGAGAAGATGCCGCTGAACTGTATGCAAAACTTGCCCGACGACTAACCTCGTGGCTCTCGACCATGACGTCTTCAGGCCGACTCTATGACATTGACCTTCGCTTGCGACCAGATGGCGAGTCAGGCTTACTCGCCACTTCAATCGAGTCCTTCAAGCAATACCAGCACAATCACGCCTGGCCTTGGGAGCATCAGGCACTCACACGTGCGCGCTTTGCCGCCGGAAATCGGCGCGTTGGGGCAATCTTCGAGCAAATCCGCCATGAGATTTTAAAACGCTCTCGTGCACCAACCCCTTTTTCCCAGAAAGTACGCGCGATGCGCGACAAGATGACAGCCGGACACCCGAATACAACCGAACTGTTTGACCTGAAGCACGATCACGGCGGCATGGTCGATTTAGAATTTGTCACCCAGTATCTGATTTTGGTACATGCTGGGCAACACCCAGAGTTACTCGACAATCTAGGCAATATTGCGTTACTGCAACTGGCAGGAAACGCCGGCCTCATTCCGGCCGCGTTAGCGCAGCGCGCCAGCGACGCCTATCGCAACCTGCGACGGCGTCAGCACGAACTGCGTTTGCAAGGGGCAGAGAAAGCTCGTGTTGAGCAACACGAACTGCTCGAAGAGCGTCGTGCCGTGCAAGAGTTATGGCAGGCGGTTCTGGGTGACACACCTCTGACAACTAGGGCGCCGTAACTCGCCGGCGGCCTCGCTCAAGCAGCGAGGCGAATCAGTCGCTGCAAAGCGGGAGTCTTCTTGTCTGAGTCAACGCAAAAGATCTGTGGCGCTTCGGCTGTCGCACTTCTTGTTAAACTTGTAGATCAACGACTCGTCGCGGGTCGCCCCCAAGCAGCTTTTTTAACACTTGGGGCTCTAGCCTCTCTCGACTCTTTTTAAAAATTGGATTAGATCGTGCCCGACGCTCTTCGCCCTAGTTTTTCATTACCCGAAGGCAAAACCAAGGTGCTGCTGCACTCTTGCTGTGCGCCCTGCTCGGGCGAAGTCATGGAAGCCATGCTCGCGGCTGGGATTCAATACGACATCTTTTTTTACAATCCCAATATTCATCCCGTTAAAGAATACGAAATTCGAAAGAATGAAAATATCAGGTTTGCCGAAAAGCACGGCATTCGCATGATTGATGCTGACTACGACGTTGACAATTGGTTTGAACGCATTAAAGGGCTTGAAAACGAGCCCGAGCGCGGCGAGCGTTGTACCCAGTGTTTTGATATGCGCTTTGAACGCACCGCCCTGTATGCCTATGAGCATGGCTACGACACCATCACGAGCTCGCTGGGTATCTCGCGCTGGAAAGACATGAATCAGATCAATGCAAGTGGTGAACGAGCGGCAGCGCGTTACGATCAGCTCCTGTACTGGACGTATAACTGGCGCAAACACGGGGGCTCGGCTCGCATGATCGAAATCAGTAAGCGCGAAGAGTTCTATCAACAAGAATATTGCGGCTGCGTGTATTCGCTGCGCGACACCAATCGACACCGTCGCTCGCAGGGCCGTGAGCGCATTGCCCTAGGGGTCAAATTTTATGGCCGGGATGAGCTAAAAGCGTTGAAAGACGAGTGATCTGCAAACCGCGTTGCTGCAAACGTGTAGCGAAAGCGTCACTCGATAACACCCGGTACTCTTCGATACGATCAACACCAAAGGCCAAAGCCGATGAAGCTTGAGTGGCTGGATGCACCATAAACAACATGTGCGAAGCGGCTTGCTCGAGCCAGGCGTTGAGCATGGTTTCATACGCAGGATGAGGGCGATCAAAATCGTAAGCGCCCGCGAAGCCTTGGTTACTTTGCATACCGGTCTGTTGGGCCAAACGCGCTAGGCTCGAGGCACCCAAAGCCCCGATCAATCGAGCTTTTAAACGTTGCACAAGAGGCAACTGCGCAGACATTTTGGCTGGACGTGTATCGCGAATCCAAGGCAGATTGTTCGAGTAACGTCGCCGCACTGCCTGAAGCAATACGTCACGCACCACCGGAAACTGATGCACATGCAAGTGTCCATCGATAAAATCCG
>CAMCII010000063.1 GCA_945874505.1 Bordetella parapertussis
CAATGCCCCCAGCGTACACGTTTTTGAAGATCGGATATTGCAGATCGCTGTAGCTCTTGCCATAGTCAAACAACGCATTAAAGGCCAGCGTGTGGTCACGACCAATTGGGATGAACACTTGTTGCTGGGCACCTAACATGTAATACTTAAGATTCATCGTACCCACGTCGGCCTTTAACCGTGTGAAACTACCACGGGTGGGTGTTAAGGCACTATCACGCGTGTCTTTTGCCCAGCCGGTATTCAAAATCACGGCCGTGGTGCTCTCGCCGTAGCTGTTCACGTACTCGCGATACGCTAACGGAGAGTTGTCATATAAACCAATCGTATTGCGCTCAACGTTAGCACCGCCGTAGATCCGGTCAAACTCAGATATTGGCACACCAAAACTTAAGCCACCGCCAAGGGTTGTTACCTGATACATACCCGGGTTGTTCGAGTATGGAGTCATTGTTCGGTAATAAACCGAGGTGGTTCTGCTAATGCCGTCGTTGGTAAAGTAAGGATCGGTATGCGCCAAAACCGCTGAACGGTTATACAAACTCGTATTCAGGTTCAGCGTCAGGTTTGTGCCGCTACCGAAAACGTTATCTTCAGTGATACCCGCGGTCAAAATCACACCGTCTACCTGACCGTAACCCACACCCAAACTAACCATACCGGTAGGTTTTTCTGTAACGGTCACATTGACATCAACTTGATCAGGTGAGTTTGGCACCGGCTCAGTCACAACCTTCGCGTCTTTGAAGTAGCCAAGACGATCAAGCCTATCACGCGAGAGTTTGAGCTTGCCTGAGTCGTACCAGGCAGCCTCAGGCTGACGCATCTCTCGGCGCACCACCTCGTCGCGGGTTCGATGGTTGCCAGTAATTTGGATCTTTCTGACATAGACGCGACGACTTGGATCAATGTAAAACGTCAGTTCAGCGGTTTGCGCTTCGCGATTCAACACTGGATTTGGATTGACGTTGGCGAAAGCGTAGCCTAAACCGCCTAGGTAATCCGTAATACTTTTCGCAGTTGCATTGGTTTTTGCACCCGAAAAAGTCTCACCGGCTTTGACTTGAACTAAGGCATTAACCTCTTGCTCAAGCCCGAGCAAGTTTCCAGCCAAATTCACGCTAGTCACTTTGTAAGGCTTACCCTCACTGATGGTCAGGGTAATGAAAATATCTTTGCGATCACCCGAGATTGTCACTTGAGGTGGCTCGGCTTTGTACTCAAGATATCCGCGATCAAGATAGAACGATCTGAGGGACTCGAGATCGCGCTCGAGTTTTTCACGTGAATACTTGTCACTGTCTGTGTACCACGACAACCAACCAGGGGTCGTCAGTTTAAAGAGGCCGAGCAAATTACTTTCAGTAAACGCTTCATTCCCTACGATTTTGATCTCACGAATACGGGCAACCGTGCCCTCAAACACATCAAAATTGATACCAACACGGTTACGCGGTAGCGGCGTGACCGTTGAAGTGATTTCAGCTGCGTACTTACCTTTTGTCAGGTACTGTTGGCGCAACTCAAACTCTGCCTGCTCTAGCATTGATTGATCAAAAACACGCCCTTCACCAAAACCAATCTGACGTAAGGTGTCAGTGATATTTTTGGGTTCGAACTCGCGCATGCCAGAAAAAGACAGCGAAGCAATGGTGGCACGCTCTTGCACGACCACCACCACCAAACGGTTTGACGTTTCGATACGAACGTCAGAGAACAACCCCGTTGCATACAGCCGGCGTACGGCTTCGGTTGCAAGTTCGTCAGTGAACTGCTGGCCGACCTTAACCGGCAATTGCGAAAAAATAGTACCCGCTTCAGTGCGTTGAATGCCTTCGATGCGAATATCACTCACAACAAAAGGCGCGAAAGCGTTTGCCGTAAGCGGGCCTGCGACACACAACAGTACCAGTGCCCGCAGAAAAAAAGTCGACAACAGTTGCCGGCAACGGGCGCTAAAACAATCCAAGCTGACGGGCATTCTGAACAATCCTTGAAACAAGCTAACGGTCATTGGTTAAATGGGCACACGATTTTAAGACAGAAAAGACCTAATTAAAAATGCGAACCAGGTCATTGAACAGGGCGACCACCATCAAGCCTGCCAGTACTGCCATGCCAGCCCGCTGACCCCAGTCGACCGAGCGTGCCGAGGGTGGGCTTCCACGTATGATTTCAACTAGATAGTACAGCAGATGCCCCCCGTCGAGCATGGGAATTGGCAGTAAATTCAGTACCCCAAGGCTAACACTAACCAACGCCAGAAACGAAATATACGCAGCCCAGCCAATTCGCGCAGTTTGCCCCGCATAATCCGCAATGGTGACCGGACCGCTGATATTTTTGATCGAAACCTCGCCAATGAGCATTTTTCCCATCATTTTGAGCGAAAACCATGCTGTATCGTAGGTTTTTGTCACGCCAAGCCAAACGCTGTCGAGCAAGCCGTAGCTCACATCCACCATCGGCAAGTTGCCACCTAGTTGAAATCCTGCTCGCCCCACGGTTTTGCCGTTTTCAAGCGTTACCGCAGCAGGAGTGAGGGTTATTTGTCGAAGCTGGCCCTCACGCTGAACCTCAAGCGCAAGCGGCTGATTGGCGTGTGCCTGAATGATGCGAATGACTTGAGCTACATCAGGCTGCTGTTCGCCACCAATGGTAACGATTAAGTCATTGACCTCTAGCCCAGCGGCTTGCGCGACGCTGGCCTGAACCACAGACCGAATTTGCGGTGTTGAACCACCCACAGCCAATCCTAGCCTGCGCATTGGATCTTCGGTGGCGGGGTCAGCTGCCGCCGGAACCTCAAGCACACGGGTCAGTGGGCTACCGCCGCGTTCGAAGGCGATTTCAACCTGTCCGCCATCCGCAGCAAGTTGTAGCAAGGCCCAGCGCACCTGTGGCCAAGACATGACGGTTTGTTGGTTAACTGCTGTGATCCGATCCCCCCCTTGCAAGCCGGCCATTGCTGCGGTCGAGGCTGCGGGCGGCTTCGATAAGATTGCAGCAGGTTCTTGCGTACCAACTAAGTTGATGCTCGCGTAAAACACCACTGCCAAGAAAAGATTGAAGAGCGGCCCGGCCGCCACAATCGCAATGCGTTTACCAACCGGCTGCGCCTGAAAACTTTGCGGATTCTGGCGAACTGGCGTAGCTGCGTGGGTGCCGGATTGTTGCTCTTCATCAAGCATCTTGACGTAGCCACCAAGGGGCAAGGCTGACAAGACCCATTCTGTACCATGGCGATCGACGCGTTTGAGCAGGACTCGTCCAAACCCCAACGAAAACCGTAAGATCTTGACGCCACACCAGCGCGCTACCCAGTAATGGCCAAGCTCGTGAAAGGTAATCAGAATACCGAGGGCAAGCAAAAACGCCAACACAGTAAAAAGCATATTTGTCTTTACAAAAATAACGCGGTTTAGGTTAGCCCGTTGCCGCTCGACGCGCGGCACTGCGGGATCGTTCGTCTAGCTCGATAATATCGTCTAAAGAAGACAGGCTGGTGTGGGATTGACCCGATTGCCAGTCTAAAGTTGCATGAATCACCTCTGCAATCGCGGTATAGGCAAGACGCCCGTCAAGAAACGCTGCAACGGCGACCTCGTTCGCGGCATTCAAGGCAACGCAAGCGCCCTGCCCAGCCTTCAGGGCCTGAAACGACAAGGCCAAACAAGGCAGCTGCTCAAGATCTGGTTGCGCAAAATCAAGGCGACCGGCCAGCGCAAGGTCAAGCATCCCAACCCCCGATTCGATTCGCTCAGGAAACCCTAAACCATAGGCAATGGGGGTACGCATATCAGGTTGCCCTAGCTGCGCCAAGACCGAGCCGTCTGCATACTCAACCATCGAATGCACCACACTTTGTGGGTGAATCACCACGCTAATGCGCTCGGGCTGCATGGCGAATAAATGATGAGCCTCAATGACCTCGAGCCCTTTGTTTAGCATCGTGGCCGAATCCACTGAGATTTTTCTACCCATACTCCAGTTGGGGTGCGCACAGGCCTGTTCGGGTGAGACCTGCGCCAAGTCAGCCCAGCGTTGGTTGCGAAACGGCCCGCCCGAGGCGGTAAGGATCAGGCGACGCACCCCTGCTGCCGGCCCAGTTGGCGCACTGGCTCGATCATGGTGAGGCAAGCATTGAAAGATGGCGTTGTGTTCACTATCAATTGGCAAAAGCTCGGCCCTTGAGTCACGCACAGCAGCCATAAAGATCGATCCAGCCGCGACCAAGGCTTCTTTGTTGGCAAGCAACACCCGTTTACCTGCTTGTGCCGCAGCCAAGGCGGCTGGCAGACCAGCCGAGCCAACAATCGCGGCCATCACCGCATGACTCGCTGGGTCACTCGCGACCTCAACTAACGCTTGAGCGCCGACTCGGATTGTTGGACGCTTCAGGGTACTTCCCCAGGCTGTTTTAAAACGCTCGGCCGCGACCTCTGTGGGCACGGCGACAACTGCAGCCTTTGAGTCGAACGCTTGTTTGGCCAAGAGATCCATACGGCTATGCGCTGTGAGGGTATGCACCACAAAGCGACTTGGATGGCGAGCAATCACATCAAGAGTGTTTTGACCAATTGAACCCGTTGAGCCCAAAATAGTGACGCTCGTTGGGGCTACCATGCGCGCCACTCAATGAGCAAAAACCCAAGGGGCACAACAGCCACCACAGCATCGATTCGGTCGTAGACGCCACCATGACCTGGCAGCAACTGGCTCGAGTCCTTGACCCCAGCACGGCGTTTGAGCAATGACTCGTATAAATCGCCAGCGATTGAAAATACGGCCAACAGTACCCCCATCACCATCAGTAAGACCCAAGAGGTTTGAGACTGCAGGCTCGCGGCGAAGGTTTGAGGCCAGTGAGCTGAAATCAGCAACCACGCAACCACTCCCACCACCCCGGCTAATGCTCCTTCAAGTGTTTTGCCAGGGCTAATACTAGGGGCCAACTTATGACGCCCAAAGGCTCGCCCTGCAAAATATGCTGCGATATCAGCCACCCAGACAACGATCAGCAACGACACGACAAACAGCGCACCGCGTTGCAGATACCAGTACGCCAAGGCGCCCCAAGTTGCCAGTAAAGTCACGACAGCCGCCAAACTATTTGCAAGGCGATAAGTCGGAATCGTCGCCTGTGCGCGCCACAAGGCAGGCAGTAAAAGCGTGAGCCAAAGGAAAACAGCCGAGCAAACGAGACTTTGTAAAGTCAGAAGGGAGGTGAAGTCGCCGCCAATCCATTGCTTGGCTTGCCAGGCGCAGGCCGCAAATAAAACCAACGCACCGAGTGGTGCCCAAACACTGCGCATACCAAGCGTCAGTCTAAGCCACTCAAAACCGGCGCAGGCACAGGCTAGCGCCAAAAATAACAAGAAAGGCCAAGGTGATGTCGCCGCACCGACCAGAGCCAACACGCCAAGCAGTACAACAGCAGTGATCACTCGTTGCTTGAGCATGCCCGTCAGCTTGTCGCAATGTCATGCACTTGGGCACTAGTTCTGCCAAATCTGCGCTCGCGGGTTCGATACCACTCGAACGACTTGTGCAGTTCGTTTTCACCAAAGTCTGGCCAATAACATTCTGTGAAATAGAGCTCTGTATAGGCCATCTGCCAAATCAAGAAATTTGAGATGCGCTGCTCTCCGCCAGTACGGATAAACAGGTCGGGCTCAGGAGCCCAAGCCATTGACAGATAAGGCGCCAGGCTGGTTTCATCCAGACCAGACGGATCCGCAGCCAACTCAGGACGGGCGCGTAACAAGGCCCGTGTTGCTTGCAGAATATCCCACCGCCCGCCATAGTTGGCCGCAACGGTCAGGTGCAATTTGTCGTTGTGAGCCGTTTTTTCTTGCGCCTGTGCAATCAGCTCTTGAAGCTTAGGCTCGAACGCCGATAAGTCACCGACAACGTGAAGGCGAACCCCCTGCTCTTGCAAACGCGCCACCTCTCGCTCAAGCGCCTGCACAAACAGACGCATGAGCAGCGAAACCTCGTCGGCAGGGCGGCGCCAGTTTTCAGAACTGAAGGCAAACAGTGTTAAGTATTTAACCCCAGCCGCACCGCAGGTTTCAACAGCGCGGCGCACCGATTGAACCCCTTTGGCGTGACCCGCCGTACGGGGCAGCAAGCGAGCGTGTGCCCAACGACCATTGCCGTCCATGACAATCGCCACATGAGTCGGGATCGCACCCGTAACAGGAATTTCGCGGGTTGAGCTGATGGCCATGTTAGTGGCGGCCTAAACCGTCAAGATCTCTGCTTCTTTTTGTGCCACCATCTTGTCGATCTCGATCACACAACGATCTGTCAATTTTTGCACCACCTCTTGAGCGCGTCGCTCGTCATCTTCTGAAATCTCTTTGTCTTTCACTAGTTTCTTAAAAGAATCATTTGAATCACGGCGCAAATTACGCACAGCAATTTTGGCGTCTTCGCCTTCTGACTTGACAACTTTATTCAAATCACGACGACGTTCTTCAGTCAATGCTGGCATCGGTACACGGATACTATCGCCCATTCCGATCGGATTTAAACCCAGATCAGAATCGCGTATCGCTTTCTCAACAGGGCCCGCCATATTTTTTTCCCAAACCTGCACACTTAACGTGCGGGCATCCATCAGGTTGACGTTAGCGACCTGAGAGATCGGCACCGGTGAGCCGTAATATTCAACTTGCACATGATCAAGAATGCCTGGATGGGCTCGGCCGGTACGGATTTTTGCCAAATTCGTTTTTAGCTGCTCAAGCGATTTCGCCATGCGGGCTTGAGCAGAGGCTTGAATATCTGCAATACTCATTAGGTTTCCTTTAAACGTGAACCAACGTGCCTTCGTCTTCTCCGCTGACCGCCCGCTTGAGCGCGCCAGGTTTGTTGATCGAAAACACTCTGATTGGCAATTTTTGATCGCGGCATAAGGCGAATGCTGTAGCATCCATCACTTCAAGACGCCGATTAATCACTTCATCAAAACTGATACGGTTGTAACGTGTTGCCGAAGCATCTTTATTCGGATCTGCACTGTAAATGCCATCAACCTTGGTGGCTTTAAGTACGATTTCAGCGCCGATTTCGGCCCCACGCAGAGAGGCTGCTGTGTCGGTGGTAAAAAATGGATTGCCAGTCCCTGCGGCAAACACAACGACTTTGCCCTCTTCAAGGTATCTTAGGGCTTTGGGGCGAATGTAAGGCTCGACAACCTGTTCAATGTTTAAAGCAGATTGCACCCGAGCATCCACACCGCGATGTTTTAAGGCATCTTGCAGCGCCAGGGCGTTCATGACTGTCGCCATCATCCCCATGTAATCGGCTGTTGCCCGATCCATGCCCTGAGCACCTGGGGCAACACCGCGAAAAATATTGCCGCCGCCGATCACAATCGCTAGTTGCACTCCCATTGCCACGACCTCTGAGACTTCTTCGGTCATGCGCATGATGGTGGCTCGGTTGATGCCAAAGGCATCGTCACCCATCAACGCTTCACCAGAAAGTTTAAGAAGAACTCTTTTGTGCATTCGGGTGGCCATTATTAAGGATTCCGGAGGGTTAAACACGTACAAAAGTGTACGTCAAACCAAGCAAATGCATCAGGCATTCGCTTGGTTTTTTTAACAAAATTAAGCGTTTCCGGCAGCTGCTGCAGCAACTTCAGCCGCAAAATCCATCGTCTTCTTTTCAATGCCTTCGCCCACAACAAAAAGCGAAAACCCAGCAATCGCTGCATTTTTCTCTTTGAGCATTTGAGCGACTGACTGCTTGTCATTTTTAACAAAAGGCTGCGATAACAGAGCAACTTCTTTCAAAAACTTTTGGACTGAACCTTCAACCATCTTTTCGACGATTTCTGCGGGCTTGCCCGACTCAGCAGCCTTTTGACGCGCGACTGAGCGTTCAGTTTCTTTATCAGCCTCAGGAACGCCTGATGCGTCTAGCGCACGCGGTTTGGTCGCCGCAATGTGCATCGCTAAGTCTTTACCGACTTCGTCGGCGCCAGAAAACTCAACCAATACGCCGATACGACCGCTATGCACGTAGCTCGAGAGCTTATTGGCGGTTGTGTAGCGCTGAAAGCGACGAATCGAGATGTTTTCACCGATTTTGCCCACTAGTGCGGCGCGCACAGACTCAACGGTGCCGGCACCCAAGCTCGATGCTGACAACGCGGCAACATCAGCATAACTATTGGCTGAAACTTGCTTAGCCAATGTCTCAACAAACGCCACAAAGTCATCGTTTTTTGCAACGAAATCTGTCTCACAGTTCACTTCAAGCACTGCACCCTGTTTCGCATCGGGCGAGATGTACAAACCAATCAGGCCCTCGGCCGTGACACGACCAGCAGCTTTGCTAGCTTTACTACCAAGTTTGACACGTAGGATCTCTTCGGCACGCGCCATGTCACCACTTGCTTCAGTCAGAGCGCGTTTGCACTCCATCATGGGTGCGTCGGTTTTCTCGCGCAATTCTTTAACCATTGCGGCAGTAATTTCAGCCATGTTTGCTCCAAGATTAGTGAAAGGCGCCCGGGCTCGTGGCCAGAGGCGCGCTATTGCAATGCCTGGCACGAAGGCGCAGGCAACAGAAAAATTTACGCTTTTTCTTCAGCGACTTCGACGAACTCTTCACCAGACGCGAGCTCTTCAATGATTCCGTTCAAGCTTTGTGCACGGCCTTCGAGTACAGCATCTGCCATACCTTTTGCATACAAGGCAATTGCTTTAGCAGAGTCGTCATTGCCAGGAATGATGTAATCAATGCCATCAGGCGAATGGTTGGTGTCCACCACAGCAACGACCGGGATCCCGAGGGCTTTCGCCTCAAGGACAGCAATCTTGTGGTAACCGACGTCGATCATGAAAATGGCGCTAGGCAGCCCGTTCATGTCTTTAATGCCGCCGATTGACTTGTTGAGTTTATCGAGTTCGCGTTGAAACATCAAACCCTCTTTTTTGCTCATGCGCTCGGTGCCACCGTCGGCGATCATAACTTCCATGTCTTTTAAGCGCTTGATTGAGCTTTTGACAGTTTTGAAGTTTGTCAGCATACCGCCCAACCAACGGCTGTCAACGAAAGGCATCCCTGCACGGGTGGCCTCTTGCGCGACGAGTTCACGCGCAGCGCGCTTGGTACCTACAAACAGAACGTTACCGCCTTTTGCAGCAACTGATTTCACAAATTTGGTTGCGTCGGTGTAATTAGCGACCGTTTTTTCGAGGTTGATAATGTGAATTTTATTGCGATGGCCGAAGATGAAAGGTGCCATCTTGGGGTTCCAGTAACGGGTTTGGTGACCGAAGTGCACACCCGCTTCTAACATTTCACGCATTAACGACATGATTTAAGGCTCCGAGGGTTAAGTCTTGTACTACGTCTGCACTGGTTTCCTAATAGAAATTCAGCACCCTGGTGACGTAACACGCGATTTGGTCTCATCCTGTACGAAAATATGCCCAACCAAGTTGTGCAAAGCCGCAAAAGACATAGACCGATGGTTTTGAGTAAGCCTATAATTCTACTATCATTCACCACTTACATTCAAGTAGCCATGGGATTAGTCACCAATCCAGCCGATTTAGACCTGATGCGAGCAGCCTGTCGCGATGCGGCAAAAGTGCTCGACTTCATTACCCCGCACGTTAAAGCTGGGGTAACAACCGGCCAACTTGATCAACTTTGCCTGCAATATTTAACCCAAGAGCTTAAGGTCATCTCTGCCACCGTCGGCTACGCCCCTCCCGGCTACCCCCCGTTTCCCGGTGCAATTTGCACCTCGGTGAACCATCAGGTGTGCCATGGCGTGCCCGGGGATCGGGTACTCAAAAATGGTGACGTCTTGAATATTGACGTCACCATCATCAAAGACGGTTGGTTTGGCGATACCAGCCGCATGTACTTTGTCGGTGAACCCTCAATTTTGGCCAGGCGCCTGGCCGATGTCACCTACCAGTGCATGTGGTTAGGGATTAACCAAGTCAAGCCGGGTAATACGCTCGGGGATATTGGCAATGCCATTCAAAAACATGCCGAAAAACAAGGGTTTTCGGTGGTTCGCGAGTTTTGCGGTCACGGTATTGGTACACGCTTTCACCAAGAGCCTCAAATCCTGCATTATGGGCGCCCCGGGACCGGCGACAAACTCGAGCCAGGTTTGATTTTTACGATTGAACCGATGATTAACGCGGGCCGCCGTGAAATTAGACAGCTGGCAGATGGCTGGACCGTCGTGACACGTGATCACAGTTTGTCGGCGCAATGGGAACACACGATTTTAGTGACCGACACGGGCTACGAAGTGTTGACAATCTCTGAAGGCATGCCTGCACCTCCAGCCCTGATCGCAGCCTAAGCACGACTGTCATGACCGACGTGACCGCGATCGCAGCCATCCGCACACAGTTGCAGAGTAACCGTCAGGCGGCTATTGCCCAATACCGTCAGGCTCTGCGCCCCGACACCTTGCTTGCGTCACTCTGTGATTGTGCTGATCAAACATTGCGAGCACTGCTTGAGCTGTTCCCCTTGCCCCAAGGGGCCGCCTTGGCTGCGGTTGGGGGCTATGGCCGAGGTGAGCTCTATCCGTTTTCGGATGTCGACCTACTGATTATCTTGAAAGACGAGCTTGACGCGCAGGCCGAAGGGAATCTGAGCGGTTTAGTTGCAGCGATGTGGGACGTCGGTCTTGAACCCGGCTACAGCGTCAGAACCATTGAACAATGCGTGAAAGAGGCCAGTGCCGACATCACAGTCGAGACGTCCTTACTTGAAAGCCGCTGGATCGCGGGCAGTAAAACCTTGGCAAAACTGTTTGAAAAAACAATGAGTGAGCGGCTCAATGCGCAACAGTTTTTTCGAGCAAAGCGTGCCGAAATGCAGCAACGTCATGCTCGCCACCAAGACACGCCCTACTCGCTCGAGCCAAACTGCAAAGAATCTCCGGGCGGCCTGCGAGATCTGCAAGTCATCATGTGGATGGCCAGAGCCGCTGGCTTTGGTTCGAGTTGGCAAGCCATCGCACGCGCAGGTTTGTTGACCAGCACTGAAGCGCGCGACCTCAAGCGTGCCGAGCAAGCATTCAAGCGGGTACGCATTGAACTCCACTTACTGGTCAACCGACGCGAAGACCGTCTGTTATTTGATTTGCAACACGGCTTGGCGCAAGCCTACGGCATCACCGCGACAGCGACCCGCCGCGCGAGTGAACTCTTGATGCAACGTTATTACTGGGCTGCGCGCCTGGTGACTCAATTGAACACGCTGTTGGTTCAGAACATCGACGAAAAATTATTTACGCTGCAAGAGTCTGACATTAGAGTGTTGGATCAACACTATGTTTTCAGACATAACCGCTTAGACATCAAAGATGATTTGCTCTTTGAAAAAAATCCAAGTCAGTTATTGAACGTTTTTTTAGTGTTACAGCAACATCCCGAGCTCAATGAGTTGTCTGGCCGTGCTTTGCGCGCGATCTGGCACGCACGCGATCGGATCGATGCGCCCTTTCGACGTGACCCTGAAAACAAAAAGATTTTTCTAAAGATTTTGCAACAACCGCAAGGCATCGTACACGCCTTGCGACGCATGACCATGCTCAACATCTTGCCGCGCTACTTGCCTGTTTTTAGGCGTGTCGTTGGCCAAATGCAGCACGATTTGTTTCATGTCTATACGGTCGATCAGCACACGTTGGCGGTGATTCGCAACCTGCGACGCTTCACCATGCCAGAGCATGCTCAAGAATATCCCTTGGCTAGCAAATTGAGCGCTGGGTTCGAGCGTCACTGGTTACTCTATGTGTCCGCGCTGTTTCACGATATTGCCAAAGGGCGCGGTGGCGACCACTCAACGCTCGGTACGCTCGAAGTCAAGCGTTTTGCCAAGGCGCACGCCCTAGAGCGCGAAGACACCGAGCTTGTGATGTTCTTAGTGGACAGTCACTTATTGATGTCGCAGGTCGCTCAGAAAAAAGATTTGTCTGACCCGCAAGTGATTCTCGACTTTGCGACGCGTGTGAAAACCTTGCGCAACTTACAAGCGCTCTATTTGTTAACTGTCGCTGATATTCGCGGAACTAGCCCCAAGGTCTGGAACACCTGGAAAGGCAAACTGCTTGAAAATCTCTACGATTTAACGCGCGCAACGCTGGGTGGTTCAGTCGACGACACCAATACTGTACTGAGGCAAAGGCTTGAGCAAGCGGCAACGTTGACACGCTTGGCAGGCTTGCGTGACGATACTCGTGAGACCTTTTGGCAACAACTCGATGTTGCCTATTTCTTACGCCATGAAGCATCCGACATCGCCTGGCACACCCGTCATCTGTATTATCGTGTTTCGCCCGAGCAAGCCATCGTTAAAGTACGCCCGACAGAAGGCGATGAAGGGCTTCAAGTGATGGTGTACACCAAAGACGTACCAGATCTCTTTGCACGCATTTGCAGCTTTTTCGGCAGTCGCGGCCTGAGTATTCTTGATGCACGCATCCACACGACACGACGAGGCTATGCGTTAGACAGCTTTATCGTTTTACCTGCAGACAGTCA
>CAMCII010000064.1 GCA_945874505.1 Bordetella parapertussis
TCTTGTTGCGAGAAGGCCAAACGAAACACGTCAAACTCGCCACAAGAGCCCACGGCCTTACCCGAGACACGAAACTTCACCGTGCCCTCGGTCATCGTGATGTCTGTACTGATGTTGGGCGAGCCTGGACATACGCCGTCTACCCACTGTACGTTGCCCTCAATTTGCACACCCGCCATCGGTGGGTCAACAAACGATTTCCAGCTGCGCGTACCCGGATCGGGCGAAAAGACTAAACGCACAGCACCAAAGCCCACCATAAACGCATCGGGGCTCGCGTTATAAGGACTGTAAGCAGAACCATCAAACGTGCCTGGGTCAATCGTCACGTCACCAAAAATTGAACGGTCGATCACGATTTCAGGGATTTCGCGTATGCCCCGTAAGCGCAGGTCACGCAGCAAACGCCACAGATCCTGCAATAAAAAGATCGGGTCACCGCCCGCACGAAGATACAGCGGGCCACTTAAAACACCTTGTTCTGAGGCTTTCGTCTCAGCGCCAATCAACAGATTGGTGTGCCAGATGTAGTTGGGCCCTAAGCGCGAGACTGCCGCATAAGTGGTGACCAATTTCATCACCGAGGCCGGATTACGCAGCACGTCGGGCGAGGCTGCAAATAACTGAGGTCCACCAATTTCTTGCACCAGCACCGAGAGCGCGGATTCGGGCAATTTAGTTTGAGCCCAAGCCCGGGCAAGCTCAGGAGGCAACGCCACCTGAGCACAGACGCTGCTCGAACCAAACAACATACTCAGCCCAAGTGCCGTACCGCAAAGCATTTGCTTCACAAAAGGTTCTGTTGTTCGCGCCCAAATGCGCTTCAAATCTGTGGCTCGCGCCCGAATCCGAGTTAAATCTGTCGCTCTTGTCCAAATCGGTGTCAATAAAGACCCTGCCTTTGCCTGCAAACCTGTCATTACCGTCGCCTATTTCTTCGTGTCAACCCACAGCATACAAAAAAAGTACCTCGGACAGGCTTAAAATGCCCGGTCTTTCTTGGCTTGTTCTGCGAAATCGCCTCAAACCACCCTAAACCGCCACCGACCGTATCGACGTGACCACCCCAATAACCATTGCTGACTTTGATTATGCGTTACCCGCTGAGCTCATTGCGCAAACACCTGCGCCCACTCGCACGGCAAGCCGTTTGCTGCATGTCGATGCGGATGGCCAACTGCACGACCGACAATTTACTGACCTTCTCAACCTGCTGCGCCCAAACGACTTATTAGTGTTCAACGACACCCGAGTCATTAAGGCCCGTCTCTTTGGTCAAAAGACCACAGGTGGCAAAGTCGAAGTGTTAATTGAGCGGGTCACCGCCCTTGACGGGGCGCTGGCGCATATTCGTTCAAGTAAATCACCTACAGCTGGCAGTGTGTTGCGTCTGGCCGAGACGTTCAATGCACAGGTTCTCGGTCGTGAAAACGATTTGTTCATCTTGAAATTTGAACAACCCATACTCGAGTTGCTTGAGCAATTCGGCGCCACGCCCCTGCCCCCTTACATCACGCATCAACCGGATGATGCCGATGACGATCGCTACCAAACCATCTACGCTCGCGAGCCCGGGGCTGTTGCAGCACCAACGGCAGGGCTGCATTTTGACCAGCCTATGTTTGAACGGCTCGATGCCGCCGGCGTTCAGCGTGCATTTGTCACCTTACACGTGGGCGCCGGTACCTTCCAGCCGGTACGCGTGAACGCGATCGCCGAGCACATCATGCATGCCGAGCGCTATACGGTGCCGCAACAAACCATCGAAGCAATTGCTCACGCTCGTGCTTTAGGAGGCCGCGTGATCGCAGTCGGCACGACCAGCGTACGTTCGCTTGAAGCTACAGCGAGAGATAATCCTCCGCTTGCTGCCCAATATCTCGCAAGAACTCTTTTTGCTCAGAGCACTGCACTACTACCGAACTCATCAAAGAGATCCACTTCTACCTCGGGTCAGTCGGCAGCGCTCAACTCCCATGCACCAAAAGCACCCGCAGAACACAACCGTGCACCTACGGCTCAAAGCGGCGACACTCGGTTATTTATTACACCTGGCGCTGACTACCAAGTCGTCGACGCGATGATTACAAATTTTCATCTGCCGCAATCAACTTTGCTGATGTTGGTGGCTGCTTTCATTGGCCTAGACCAGATGCGCTACGCCTATCAACATGCGATCGAACAGCGCTATCGCTTCTTTAGTTATGGCGACGCCATGTTTCTTGAACGGAATCCGAAATTGTGACAACTGCCGGCACCAGCTCTCAGACCAACGAGTCAGCCCAAAACCCTCAAGCCGGCCTGAGCTTTGAACTTCTCGCCACCGATGGCCTTGCGCGACGCGGGCGGATGACGCTGAATCACGGCGTGGTCGAGACCCCCATCTTTATGCCTGTTGGCACCTATGGCACGGTCAAAGCCATGATGCCGCACGAACTCTCTGAAGTGGGCTCGCAAATTGTACTGGGCAATACCTTTCACCTGTGGTTACGCCCAGGAACCGAAGTGATCGCCAAACATGGCGGCTTGCATGGTTTCATGCAATGGCACAAGCCCTTGTTAACCGACTCAGGTGGCTTTCAGGTATTCAGTTTGCAAGGCATGCGCAAAATTACCGAAGAAGGAGTCAAGTTTGCCTCTCCGATCGACGGGGCACGCCTGTTTTTAACCCCAGAAGAATCGATGCGCATTCAGACCGAACTCAGTTCAGATATCGCCATGGTGTTTGATGAGTGCACCCCCTACATGATCAAAGACCGACCCGCCACAACCGAAGAAGCAGCCGCATCCATGCGCATGTCGTTGCGCTGGGCCAGACGGTCGCGCGAAAGCTTTGATGCGCTCAATAACCCGAATGCGCTCTTTGGGATCGTTCAAGGCGGAATGTTCGAAACCTTGCGCGACGAATCGCTGGCGGGTTTGCAAGATATCGGTTTTCATGGCTATGCAATCGGGGGGTTATCCGTCGGTGAACCCAAAGAAGACATGATGCGAATCCTCGCCCACGTGGCTCCGCGTCTGCCGGCCAACGCCCCACGCTACTTAATGGGAGTCGGTACCCCCGAAGACCTCGTGCAAGGGGTTGCCCAGGGTATCGACATGTTCGATTGCGTGATGCCCACGCGCAACGCCCGCAACGGTTGGCTGTTCACGCGGTTTGGCGACGTCAAGATCCGCAACGCCCAATACCGCGACAACATTTCGCCGCTCGACCCCAGTTGCAGCTGCCACACCTGCAAGAATTTTTCACTGTCTTACCTGCATCATCTGCAAAAATCGAACGAAATCACCGGTTCGCGTCTCAATACGGTCCACAACCTTCATTTTTACCTGACAATCATGGCTGAAATGCGCAAAGCCATAGAGAATGGCAACTTTCAAGCTTGGCAAGCCCAGTTTGCAAGAGATCGCGCCGCCAAGTCGGTACAATAGCCAGCGTTTCACATTTACCCAAAGGAGACCTTAATGTCTGCTCAAGCAATTTCCAACCTCGTGCTGGCCCAAGCCGGCGATACTGCTAGTTCGTTAATGGGCATGGCCCCAATCGTTTTGATGTTCGTGGTGTTGTACTTTTTGATGATCCGCCCCCAAATGAAACGCCAAAAAGAGCATAAAGCGCTGTTGGCTGCGCTAGCAAAAGGCGACGAAGTCATTTGCGCCGGCGGTTTGCTTGGCAAGGTCAGCAAAGTCAGTGACAGCTACGTCACCGTCGAGATCTCTGAGCACGGCACAACGCCCATTGAGGTCGTGATGCAAAAAGCGTCTGTTGCGACAGTGCTACCAAAAGGCACTATCAAAGCGCTGTAAGTCTTTGCTTGAACACCCCGTCGCATGTTGCGCCGGGGTCACTCTTTTATTGATCCCCGTCGGCAATGAACCGCTACCCTATTTGGAAATACCTGACGGTGCTGGTCGCGGTTGTGATCGGCCTGCTCTATACGCTGCCTAATTTGTACGGCGAGTCTCCTGCCGTACAAATTTCAAGTGCAAAATCGACTCTCAAACTTGATGCGGGCATGCTTGATCGCGCCCAAGACATCTTGAAAAAAGCTGGCCTGACCAGTACCGGGGCCACCTTTGAACAAAATGGCCCGGTCGGAACGGTACGCGTCCGTTTCGCCAACACAGATCAGCAAATTCTGGCGCGCGACACGATTGAAAAAACGCTCAATCCAAACCCAGCCGAGCCAACTTATACCGTGGCATTAAACCTGCTACCGGCCTCGCCTGGTTGGCTGAGCGCCATCGGTGCACACCCTATGTATTTAGGGCTTGACTTGCGTGGCGGCGTTCACTTTTTACTACAAGTTGATATGCAAGGCGCGCTCACCGCTCGCTACGACTCGCTTGTGACCGATCTGCGCGCGGCATTGCGTGACCAAAAAGTTGAAAATACCGGTATCGAACGCAGCGCCATGTCGGTCGTACTGTCGTTTTCAAGCGCGGCCAATCGCGATCGTGCCATCAGCACTCTGCGTACGCGCAACCCCGATCTGCAGATGATTGAACGCACCGAGGGCACCCGCCTACAAATTGTCGCGACCCTCAGCCAAACAGCCATCACTGCAGTGCAGGTCAATGCACTCAAACAAAACATCACCACCCTGCACAATCGTATCAATGAACTAGGCGTCGCAGAACCCATCATCCAGCAACAAGGCACTGATCGTATCGTGGTGCAGCTGCCAGGCGTACAAGACGTGGCCAAGGCCAAAGACATTCTGGGTCGCACCGCCACACTCGAAATCCGCATGGTTGACGACTCACCGGCCGCGCAAAGTGCTTTGGCTGCTGGCACCGTGCCGTTTGGCCTCGAGCGCTATCAAGATCGCGATGGTCGCCCCCTGTTGTTGCGTCGCCAAGTGGTATTGACCGGTGAAAACCTGCAAGATGCTCAGGCTGGGCGCGATAATCAAACTCAACAGGCTGCCGTGCACCTCACACTAGACTCGAAGGGTGCCCGTATTTTTCGCGATGTCACGCGCGATAACGTCGGCAAACGGATGGCAATTTTGCTGTTTGAAAAAGGACGCGGCGAAATCGTAACAGCCCCCGTCATTCGCGGTGAGATTCCAGGTGGTCAGGTGCAAATCTCAGGCAGTATGTCTGCCGAAGAAGCGGCGGATACCGCCTTGCTGTTGCGCGCGGGCTCGCTTGCCGCCCCGATGGAAATCATCGAAGAGCGCACGATCGGCCCAAGCCTGGGTGCCGAAAATATCTCTAAGGGCTTTAATTCAACGCTCTATGGTTTTTTGGCGATCGCGGTTTTTATGCTGATCTACTATCACCTGTTCGGAGTATTCTCAACGGTTGGTCTCGCGTTAAACGTGCTAATGCTGCTGGCGCTCTTATCCATGTTGCAAGCCACACTCACCTTGCCAGGTATCGCTGCAATTGCCCTGACACTCGGTATGGCGATTGACGCCAACGTACTGATTAATGAGCGCATTCGCGAAGAGCTGCGTAATGGCGAAGCGCCTCAACAAGCGATCGCCTTAGGCTTTGATCGCGCCTGGGGCACGATTCTTGACTCAAACCTCACCACGCTAATTGTGGGCGTCGCTCTCTTAGTGTTTGGCTCTGGCCCAGTGCGCGGTTTTGCGGTAGTACATTGCCTAGGGATATTGACTTCGATGTTTACCTCGGTTGTGGGTGTGCGCGCCCTGGCAAACCTCTGGTACGGTCATCAAAAGAAACTGCAATCTATTTCGATCGGTACCATCTGGAAACCTAAAGACTAAACGCAACACTGAACTTCACGCTCGACAGGGCATTCGCTCTGTCGACAATTGCTTAGTACCTCAAAGATCATGGAACTTTTCAGAATCGGTCGCACCATCCCCTTCATGCGCCACGCGTTGGTCTTGAATGCGATTAGCTTTATCACGTTTATTCTTGCTGTGTTCTTTATCGTGACGCGCGGCTTTCACCTGTCGATTGAATTCACCGGCGGCACCGTGATGGAAGTTAATTACACTCAAGCAGCGCCGATCGAACAAGTGCGTACGGTCGTCTCTGGGTTGGGCTACACCGATTTTCAAGTACAAAATTTCGGTACTTCTCGCGACTTGATGATCCGCTTACCCCTCACCCCTGGGCAAAGCTCGGCCACCCAAAGTGACATCGTCATGAAAGCGCTCAAGGCGGCTGATGCGACCGCCGACTTGCGACGTGTCGAGTTCGTCGGGCCGCAGGTCGGTCGAGAGCTTGTCGAGAATGGTTTGCTCGCGTTGCTGTTCGTGATCATTGGTATTGTTCTGTATTTGGCTATTCGCTTTGAATGGAAGTTCGCCGTCTCAGGCGTGCTGGCAAACCTTCACGATGTCGTCATTATTTTGGGATTTTTCGCCTTTTTTGGCTGGGAGTTTTCACTCTCGGTGCTTGCAGGTGTGCTAGCAGTGTTGGGCTACTCGGTCAACGAGTCGGTCGTGATCATGGATCGAATTCGTGAAAACTTTCGCAAAGAACGCAACATGCCGGTGAGCGATGTTATCAATGGCGCAATCACACAGACCATTTCGCGCACCATCATCACCCACGGCAGTACGCAGATGATGGTGCTGGCCATGTTGATTTTTGGTGGCCCAACCCTGCACTACTTTGCCCTCGCATTGACCATCGGCATCTGGTTTGGTATTTACTCGTCGGTGTTCGTGACAGCTGCGATCGCCATGTGGCTAGGCGTCAAACGCGAAGACCTCATCAAGCCGGTCAAAAAAGCCGAGCAAGCTGACGAGGTCTACGAAGAGTAAGTTTCTTATTCCACCCCAGCGCTTTGACGTCTTGCCAAGACTCTAGGGACGGGTTCGAGGCATCGAGCTATGCGATGAAGCCGCTGAACAATGAGACGTGCTTGCCGTCGCTAGCTTCAGCGTTACACTAGCGTTTTATCCTCTTAGCCCACGGGATCAACACCCGCACCGGCACCCCCATGCAAAATCCTGATACTTCAGCAGTACTTGACTCGGCCTCAGATCACAAAAAAGTCTTCATCCGCACCTTTGGTTGCCAGATGAATGAATACGACTCTGCCAAAATGCTTGATGTCCTTGGACAAGATCATGGTGCCGTTCTCACAAAAAGCGCCGATGATGCCGATATTATTTTGTTTAATACCTGTTCGGTTCGTGAAAAAGCCCAAGAAAAAGTCTTTTCAGATCTTGGCCGAATCAAGCACCTAAAAGTGCTCAATCCTAACCTCGTCATTGGCGTTGGCGGCTGTGTCGCCAGCCAAGAAGGCTCGGCTATTGTCGACCGCGCGCCCTACGTTGATGTCGTGTTTGGCCCACAAACCTTGCACCGCTTGCCCGAATTGATCGCGCGACGCAAATCCGAAGGGCGTTCGCAAGTCGATATCAGTTTTCCTGAAATCGAAAAGTTTGACGCCATGCCACCCCCGCGTGTTGAAGGGTCTTCAGCCTTTGTTTCGATCATGGAAGGCTGCAGTAAATATTGCAGCTTCTGCGTGGTGCCCTACACCCGTGGCGAAGAGATCTCGCGCCCCTTTGAAGATGTCTTAACCGAAGTGGCCGACCTTGCAGATCAGGGTGTCAAAGAAGTGACTCTGCTTGGGCAAAACGTTAACGCGTATCGCGGCAAGATGGGCGGCCACACAGGCAGTGCCGGCGGCAATAAAACGCTTGATGGGCTCGATCACACGCATTCAGCAGAGATTGCCGATTTTGCTATGCTGCTTGAATATGTGCACGAAATCCCTGGCATTGAGCGTATCCGCTACACCACTTCGCATCCTAAAGAGATGACTACCCGTATGACCGAGGTCTATGCGCGATTGCCCAAGCTGGTATCGTTTTTGCACCTACCCGTGCAAGCAGGCAGCGATCGCGTGTTGGCCGCCATGAAGCGCGGCTACACGGCGATTGAATTCAAATCAGTTGTGCGAAAATTGCGCGCCGCACGGCCTGGCTTGACCCTGTCGTCTGACTTTATTGTCGGGTTTCCGGGCGAAACCGAAGAAGATTTTGAAAAAACGATGAAGCTCATCGACGAGGTCGGCTTTGATACTTCGTTTTCTTTTGTCTATTCACGCCGTCCGGGCACACCCGCGTCTGATCTGAGCGACGACACCCCCCAAGCAGTCAAATTACAACGGCTGCAACGTCTGCAAGCCAAGATCAACGAGCAGGCAAACGCCATTGCCCGCAGTATGCTGGGCTCAACCCAACGCGTGTTGGTTGAAGGCACTTCAGCCCGTGATGTCACCGAGCTAAGTGCTCGCACTGAGAATAACCGTATCGTGAATTTTGCGGGGCATCCACGCCTGATCGGACAAATGATTGATGTGGTCATCACTGATGCCATGGCTAACACCTTCAGAGGGCGGGTTGTGACGCAAGAGCCCGATAAAGAGGGTGCGCATGATAGCCGCCTCACTCAACCACAACATCACGAGCAAGCTCAACCACACACAAGCGAGACCGCTGCAGACAAGCAATCGAGCAGCGGTGCTTCAGTATGACGCGCGCTTCGGTAAAAACGTCTTCACGTGCCCGCCCGCATCCCGTCAAACTCAACCTTGAAGGTAGCAATCAACAACTGTCAAATTTGTGCGGTCCGCTTGACGAAAACCTGCGCCAACTTGCTGACGGCTTAGATCTTGAGTTAAAGCGCCAAGCCAACAAAATCACCATGTACGGTGCGCACGCCGAGGCCGCCAGCACTCTGCTGTTTACGCTGCATCAACGCGCCGCCAAACTGCCTATCTCGGTGGATGACATTCAATTAGGGCTCGTTGAAATTGGGGTTGGTCGCTCGCCAAGCACCACCAAACAAGAGTTTGATCCGACAGAATTTCCACCGCTTGACGACGAAAGCGGCACCATTGCATTGCGCACCCGCCGTAGTGATTTGCGCCCTCGTACACCACGACAGCGCGATTACCTCAACAACATCCTGAAACATGACATCACGTTTGGCGTTGGCCCCGCTGGCACGGGTAAAACCTGGCTTGCCGTTGCATGCGCAATTGATGCGATGGAGCGCGACACCGTTCAACGGCTGATTTTGACGCGACCCGCCGTAGAAGCCGGCGAGCGCTTAGGCTTTTTACCAGGCGATCTCGCTCAAAAAGTTGATCCCTACCTGCGACCTCTGTACGACGCTCTCTACGACTTGATGGGTGCCGAGCGCGTTCAACGCTTATTTGAAAAACAAACCATTGAAATCGCGCCGCTCGCCTATATGCGCGGTCGCACGTTAAATCATGCCTTTGTGATTTTGGACGAAGCGCAAAACACGACGCCCGAGCAAATGAAAATGTTTCTGACGCGTATTGGCTTTGGCAGCAAAGCCGTGATTACGGGCGACCCCTCTCAGGTTGATCTACCCAAAGGGCACAAAAGTGGTCTGGCCCACGCCGTCAAAGTGCTGAAAGACGTCAAGGGGATTGCCATTACACACTTCACAAGTCGTGATGTCGTCAGGCACCCCTTGGTTGCCCGAATCGTTGACGCCTATGAACAAGACGAGCAAACAAAAGCCTGAGCTCTCTTTGTCGGTGCAGTATGCCAAGGCTGAGCCACGTCTACCGCGCTGGCGTTTGCGAGCGTGGGTACAACGCGCGCTTGATGTCGCACACAACGATCTGCAACGCTCCTTTCGTGGCGCGACCTTAAACGTTCGCTTGGTAGGACAAACTGAAGCGCAACGCTTGAACCACGCCTACCGTAAAAGGGATTACCCCACCAACGTGTTGACCTTTGCTTATGGCCAACAGCCTGATGGCACTCTCATTGGCGACATTGTGATCTGCGTACCAGTCTTGCAACGTGAGGCCAAAGAGCAAGGCAAAAAATTTTTAGCCCACGCTGCTCACTTGACGCTGCATGGCACCTTGCACGCGCTAGGCTACGATCACCTGAAAACTCGCGAAGCTCAGCACATGGAATCCTTAGAAACAAAGATTTTGGCGCAAATTGGGATTCACGACCCCTATCTGCTCCCTTAAACGACTAAGTTGCGCCAAAGTGGTGCTTGTGTGACAGCGCTTTCAGGTTATCCTAGACGTCCCATCACTCTGTCTTTGGACAATGTCAGATCCCCAACCTGCTGCTGAGAGCTCAACCGACTCAGCCAAATCCTCGCCCCCCCGCTTAATTGATCGTCTGCTGTCGCTCGTGCGACGCGAACCCGAAGACCGCGAAGGCATCATGACTGTGCTTGACGCAGCGCGTGCCCGCAACCTCATTGACTCTGATTCATACTCGATGCTCAAGGGCGCGCTCGCCGTGTCTGAGCAAACAGTCGTGGATGTGATGGTGCCGCGTGCCCGGATGGATTTGCTAGATGTCAGCGAGTCGATTGCCGAATTACTACCCGACATTATCGAAACCGCGCACTCGCGTTTTCCGGTGTTTGAAGAGTCGCGCGACAACATCATCGGCATTGCCATGACGAAAGATTTGCTGCGCCATTTGGTTGACCCGTCACTCACCCTGCGCGATCTCGTTCGACCCGCAGTCTTTATCCCAGAGACCAAACGTCTAAACGTATTATTGCAAGAATTTCGCAGCAAACGTAACCATATTGCAGTAGTCATCGACGAGCACGGCGGCATCACGGGTTTGGTCACGCTAGAAGATGTGCTTGAACAAATCGTCGGAGAAATCGAAGATGAATACGATGTCGCCGGCGAACAAACTATCTTCTCAGACGGTGCCCAAGCCTGGCGAGTCTTGGCCACAACCGAAATCGAAGCCTTTAACTCTGCACTGAACACCAAACTACCTGACGGCGACTATGACACTGTCGGCGGCTGGTTGGCACACGCACTTGGTCGAATCCCGCATCGCGGTGATTTTTGTCTGCATAAAGATCTGCGCATTGAGGTCATGAGAGCTGACTCCAGACGTGCGCTGTGGTTGCGCGTCAAACGACGCCTGCTGAACGACAACACGACACCCGCTAAGGTCGAATAGAGCGTGCAAGTGTGGTGGTCTACCTGGCGGTTAGCACTTAGCTTGCTGCTCGCGGGTGCGGTGCACGCCCTAAGTTTTGCGCCAGACCCCCTCCCCGCGTGGGCACTTAGCCCGCTTGAGTTAATCACAATGGCTTGGCTTGTGCATTGTGTGTGGCGGGCACCAAATGCGTGGATAGCGGCGCGTCGAGCCTGGTTGTTTGCGTCAGCGCATTTTGTTGTTGGGCTGTATTGGCTGACGATCAGCATGCATACCTACGGTCTGATGCCATTGCCCCTTGCGATCTTGGCGCTCACGGCACTCAGTGCCTTTTTGGCACTCTATGCATCATTTGCCGCAGCAGTGGCAAACAAAATTAGCGCGCCTCAAGACTCGAGCGCCGTGCAAACGCCCGTCAAGATGATCGTGGCAGCCTTAGTGTGGGCCGCCGCTTGGACGCTCTGCGAGTGGCTACGGGGCACGCTGTTCACCGGTTTTGGCTGGCTCAATAGTGGCTACGCTCACATTGATAGCTGGTTTGCTGGCTGGGCATCCGTGTTGGGCATCTATGGGGTCACATTTGTCGCGGCCTTTGCCGCAGCAGCGCTTGCAGCACTCGTACACTCGGCACAGAACACTCCCACTCCTCAGCCCAAAAACGCCTTGGTGGGTCTGCTGGTACTGGCCGCTGCCATGAGTGGCTGGGGGCTGAAGCAACACACATGGACGGTCAACCACGGGCAACCACTGGCGGTGCGACTCGTGCAAGGCGATATTGAACAAGATATCAAATTTACGCCCAGCCATATCCAAAATACGATTGCCACACACCTAAAGCTCGCCGCCTCGCCCACACCTCCGAGCGTGCCGTCGCCTCAGTTGGTGTTATTGCCTGAGACCGCGTTAGCGGTTTTTCAACATCAACTGAGCCCAGCCGTCTGGAACGCTTGGCGCGCTTTAGCTGCTGAACAACAGAGCACCCTCATGATGGGCGCAGCACTGTTTGATCGCGCGACAAGCACGTACACCAATAGCGTGATTGGCATCGATCACACGACCCCCCTTGACGCCCTGACAAGCGGTCACACCGCACTGCGGTACGACAAACAACACCTTGTACCGTTTGGTGAGTTCGTACCTTGGGGCTTTCGTTGGTTCGTGAACCTCTTAACCATACCGATGGGCGATTTCAATCGAGGCTCGGCCCATCAACTACCCTTTGCAGTGGGTGATCAATACATCGCGCCCAACATTTGCTACGAAGACGTCTTTGGAGAAGAGCTTCTTCCAGCGCTTGATATCGGAAATCCAGCGGGCGCACAACAAGGCGCAACCATCTTGGCGAACTTCAGCAACTTAGGTTGGTTTGGTGAGTCGTGGGCTCTAAGGCAACACTGGCAGATGGCGCGCATGCGCTCACTTGAAACTTCACGTCCCATGCTTCGCGCGACAAACACCGGCATGACTGGCGCCATCGACCGACAAGGCGGCACCCTCGCGAGCTTGCCGCCGCATCGCGCTGCAGTGTTAGATATCAGTGTGCAAGGTCAACGCGGGCTCACCCCTTACAGCTCAATGGGTAATCTACCCGTTTTGTT
>CAMCII010000065.1 GCA_945874505.1 Bordetella parapertussis
GTACTACCAGCACTTGTTTATTACCACGGTGGTGGCCATGTGATTGGCGATATCGACACACATGATGTGCTGTGCCGTACGCTTTCAAATTTGGCCCACTGCGCCGTGTTTTCGGTGCACTACCGTCTGGCTCCTGAAAATGTGTTTCCGGCTGCCTCTGACGACTGCTTCGCAGCAACCAAATGGGTACATGCCAATGCCGCAGCACTCAAGATTGACCCAGCGCGTATCGCCGTGGGCGGTGACAGTGCCGGTGGGCATTTAGCCGCGGTGGTCGCCTTGTCACTCAAAGCAGACAATAGTTTCAAGCCTGTCTTGCAATTGTTGATTTATCCCGTCACTGACCCCAGCTCAGAACGTGAATCGATGCGTACCAATGGCCAAGGCTATATGCTGACCAGAGAATCAATGGCTTATTACTACGGAGCATACATGCCTGAAAAATGGATGCGCAATGATTGGCGCGGTGCGCCGATGCTGGCCAAAGACCACACTGGTTTAGCGCCTGCCTTCGTCATGACCGCGGGCTTTGATCCGCTACGCGACGAGGGTGCCGACTACGCCGACAAGTTAACGATGGCAGGCGTCCCCACTCAGTACGTTTGCTTCGAACGCCAGATACATGGCTTCATCACCATGGGGCGCATCATCGACGAAGCCAACACCGCCGCCGAACTCTGCGCGGCGGCGCTGCGCGCTAAGTTTTAGTGGTTGTCACGCGGCACGGCGCTGCCGCTGTTGCCGACCAAGAAATCCAAGTCAACGCCGTCGTTGGCTTGGTTCACATGATCAACATATAACTTGTAATAGCCGCGATTCATTGGTGGTTCAGGGGCTTTCCATTTTTCTTTGCGCGCAGCCAAAATCTCATCACTGACATCTAAGTGCAAGCGACGTTTGGCCACATCAAGTTCAATCATGTCGCCGTTTTCAACCAAGGCCAAAGGCCCACCGGCTGCCGCTTCTGGTGCAACGTGCAAAATCACCGTGCCATAGGCTGTGCCGCTCATGCGCGCATCTGAGATGCGGATCATGTCGGTGATGCCCTTTTTAAGAATCTTGGGTGGTAATGGCATATTGCCCACCTCTGCCATGCCCGGATAGCCTTTCGGACCGCAGTTTTTAAGCACCATGATGCAGGTTTCATCGATATCCAATTTAGGGCTATCGATGCGCTTGTGAAAATCTTCAATGTTTTCAAACACCACCGCACGACCGCGATGCTTGAGTAATTTTTTAGTGGCAGCTGAGGGCTTAATAATCGCGCCATCTGGGCATAAATTACCGCGCAACACTGCGATACCTGTATTCTTTTTAAAGGGCTTTTCAAACGTCGTAATCACATCGCGGTTGTAGCATTCGGCTTTTTTAACGTTATCCCAAAGCGAATTACCATTCACGGTTAACGCTTGTTTATTCAACAAGCCTTGCTCGCCAAGGGTACGTAAGACCACAGGTAAACCACCGGCGTAGCAGAAATCCTCCATCAAGTACTTACCACTTGGCATCAAGTTTAGCAGCGTGTGTACGTCGCGCCCAAACTTATCCCAATCATCGATATCAAGCTTGACACCAATCCGTCGGGCGATTGCGATCAAATGGATCACGGCGTTAGTTGAGCCACCAATTGCAGCGTTGGTACGAATTGCATTTTCAAACGCGTGACGCGTTAAAATTTTATCGAGTGTCAGATTGTCTTTGACCATTTGCACAATACGGCGACCCGATTCGCGGGCCAGTACATTGCGGCGTGCATCCACAGCAGGATATGCGGCATTGCCAGGCAGCGCCACGCCCAAAGACTCAACCATACTGGCCATCGTTGATGCTGTGCCCATCACCATGCAATGCCCGTGCGAGCGATGCATGCAGGATTCGGCCTCGTGAAATTCGTCGAGCGTCATCTTGCCGGCACGCACGTCTTCAGACATTGACCAAGTGTTGGTACCCGAGCCAATATCTTTGCCGCGATACTTACCGGTGAGCATCGGCCCACCCGAAACACCAATCGTCGGGATATTGACGCTCGCAGCACCCATCAAAAGTGAAGGCGTCGTTTTATCGCAGCCAAACAGCAACACCACACCATCGAGTGGATTGGCCCGGATGGTTTCTTCGACATCCATGCTGGCAAGATTACGTAACAACATTGCCGTGGGGCGCACCAAGGTTTCACCAATGGACGTTACCGGAAATTCAAGTGGAAACCCACCGGCCTCGAGCACGCCTTGGCGCACCTGATCAGCCAGTAATCTGAAGTGCGAATTACAGGGCGTCAGTTCAGACCAGGTATTACAAATACCAATGACGGGCCGCCCATCGAACTGGTCGTGCGGAATGCCGCGATTTTTTGTCCAACTACGGTAGAGGAACCCGTAAATATCATTGCGCGAAAACCACTGACTTGAACGACTTGGTGCTGCCGGTTTTTTACTTTTCTCTGACTTCGCCATTCAAGACTCCTGAGTGATCGTGTGTTTGCCATTCATCCCCGCACCGACCATCGAGACTAAGCTTGCGCGGTGGGGGACGTTTACAGCAACGAAACATATTGACTGCAAGTGGTGATTTACTTTTTAAACGGTACGACTTTTTGTGTCTGCTGACCAAGGCCTTCAATACCCAGTGTCATCACATCGCCGGCCTTCAAGAAGCGTGGCTTGGGCTTGACGCCCATCCCAACACCCGGAGGCGTGCCGGTTGTAATGATGTCGCCTGGCATCAAGGTCGTAAATTCACTGACGTAGCTGATGATGGTGGCCGCATCAAAAATCATGGTCTTGGTGTTGCCGGTTTGAAAACGCTTGCCGTTCAAATCAAGCCACATATCTAATTTTTGTGGATCTTTGATTTCGTCGGTGGTCACCAGCCATGGGCCCACCGGGCCAAAGGTATCGCAACCTTTGCCCTTGTCCCACGTGCCGCCACGCTCGATCTGGTATTCACGCTCTGACACGTCATTGACTACGCAATAACCCGCCACATGCTTAAGTGCATCTTTTTTACTGACATAACGGGCTTTTTTACCGATGACGATCCCGAGTTCAACTTCCCAATCTGATTTTTTTGAACCCTTGGGCAACATGACGTTGTCATTGGGGCCGGTCAGACTGGTATCCGCCTTGTAAAACATGATGGGCTCTTTGGGGATTGGCATACCAGCTTCAGCGGCGTGATCTGAATAGTTCAAACCAATGGCCAAAAACTTACCCATCTTGGCAATCGGCACGCCGAAACGTGGCTTGCCTTTTACCAGCGGCAAGGTGCTAGTTTTGATCTTGGCGAGTTTTTTTAACGCCGCAGAAGACAGTTGATCGTTGGTGATGTCAGCGATCACGCCTGACAGGTCACGCAGTTTGCCTTCTTGATCAATCAAACCTGGTTTCTCTTTACCCTTGGCACCATAGCGTACGAGTTTCATGCGGTTTCCTTCGTGTGAAAAAAATGAAAAATTTAAGTAAAACTATTCAATCAATTCAAATGCAAAACAAAATATGTAGGCTCAGCAACGGCCAGCAATCACCCAAAAGGACTGACTGTCAAAAGCAAAGCCGTCCATGACCTGAGCCGCAACGGTGCAACAACCAAACATCCTACAGTCTTTGCAAAGTATTTGTTACAGCGACCAACCACCATCAATAATTTGCGAGGTGCCCGTTGTAAAGGACGACTCGTCTGAGGCCAGATACACCGCCAAGTGAGCGATTTCTTCAGGCTTGCCGATACGACCAATCGGTTGACGCGCCACGAACATGTCGCGCACCTCAGCAACCGACTTGCCGGTTTGGCTTGAGACCGCCTGAATACGCTCGCCGAGCGACGGGGATTCGACCGTGCCTGGACAAATTGCATTAAACCGGACACCGCGCGCAACGTAATCAGCAGCCAGCGCGCGCGTCAAACCGATCACAGCGGCCTTTGAGGCGCCATAGATCACGCGATTAGGTGCGCCCTTAATATTCGACGCGGCAGAGGCCATGTTAATGACGCTACCCTTGCCTTGTTCAAGCATGCCAGGCAAAAACGCACGAATTGTCCGGTACATAGATTTGACATTCAAATCCATACTGAAATCCCAGTCGGCATCACTGACTTGCATGATATCGCCTTGCTGCACGCAGCCCGCGCAATTGAATAAGACATCGATCTTGCCGATTTTTTTAGCAAAGGCATCGACCTCGGCGGTTTTTAAAACATCAAGGATATGGGTCTTGATGTTGGGCACGCCGGCATACGCGTTGAGCAGGTCTTGTTTAAGGTCGGTTGCCCATACGGTTGCACCTTCGCGCGCCATGGCAAGTGCACAAGCACGGCCAATCCCTTGCCCGGCAGCAGTGACCAGAATTGTTTTTCCTTGCAAACGCATACTCGCTATCCTCAATGATCGTGCCAAATTGGCTTGACCAATTTAGCAGTTTTCGTGCAAAAATGAAATCATGATTACCCATGCCTCTGACTCGCGTCGTGTCTATCAGCAAATTGCCGATCAAGTTTTGCAACTGATCCGGGCGGGCGAGTTCGCCGTCAATAGCAGGTTACCCTCAGAGCGCGACTTGGCCGAACTGTTCGGGGTGTCGCGCCCCTCGGTACGCGAGGCATTAATCGCGCTTGAAGTCATGGGCTTGGTACAAATTAAGATGGGCTCGGGCGTGTATGTTTGCAAATCCAACCCGCGCAAACAGCACGCAACAGTTAAAGAATTTGCGCCCTTCGAGTTAATACAGGCCCGCGCGCTAATCGAAGCTGAGATTGCCGCCCAAGCAGCCATTCATCGATCCGACGCGCAACTGCGCGAACTTGAGCAGCGCTTACATGACATGAGTGCGCAGTCTGCCCAACAAAAGAACCCACTGGCTGCAGATCGTGAATTTCATACGGTGCTAGCCCGTGCCACCGGCAATCAGGTGTTGGCCAGCTTGGTCGAGCAATTGTTTGACGCGCGCATGGGGGTCTTATTTTCAAGACTGGCCAATTACTTTGATACTCAAACGACTTGGGAGCAGGCCATTAAAGAGCATCGCGCAGTGCTGCGCGCGGTTAAAGCACAAGATCCCGAGCGTGCCCGCGCTGCCATGCGCCACCATATGGAGCGCGCCTACAAACGGTTTTCAGTGAGCTGGCTGAAAAATGCAGAACCTCAGCAAGCCAGCACAGGGCAGACCTCAACGCGCTTAGCAGCAACGCATGATTCGGTCACAGATTCGCGTCCAAACGCGAGTCAAGCTGCCTCAAAGACCAGCAAGCCCAACCCTGGCGCGCACTCAAACCGCAAAGCGGGTGGCGTGGTCAAACGTTAAGCGGCGCTGGCGCAGCGATTCTAAAGCGCTCGGCAAACGGCGCCAAGCCAGGTAAAAGTGTTGGATGAAGCCGCACGCCAGATTGCAGTTGCTCGGTGCGCGCTGCTAAGCCCGCATGACCGGGTAAACGTACCTTCAAGACCCCTGAGCGCGGTGGGTTATCCAGACAAGAGTCGGCCAGCTGATCCATCTGCCTTAGAAAGTCTGTTTTGCCACCGAAGGCGTCGGGGTCATATAAAGTGATGTTGATCGTCGCGCCCCAACCCTCTTTCGGATCGGCGCGGCCAAAGCCGGACAATCCAGCCGTCAGCGCTTCAACCATTAACCCCAAGCCAAAGCCTTTGTGCCCGTATGTCAAACCGCCAATCGGCAAAATCGTACCAGGTGGTGTTTGATTAAACACACTTGGGTCGTTGGTGGGTAAGCCTTGCGCATCCAGCAACCACTCTTCAGCAAATTTCTCGCCAGCGGCGGCTTTGCGATTGCTCATGCCGTTAGTGGTGATGGATGCCGAGATATCAATCAACACATCGCCGCGCGAACACGGGAACCCCATGGCAATCGGATTAGGGGTAAAGACAGCACGAGTACCACCAAAGGGTGCGACGCTCGCCACGTTGGGGTCTGAGCTGGCCAGCACCATCAAAAACCCTTCGCGTGCCGCACGCATCAAATACACTGCCAAGCAGGCGATGTGATGGCTGCGCTTGATCGTCAAAGACGCCACACCCATCTCACGGGCAGCCGGAATCAACACATCGAGCCCGCGTTCGATCAACCACGGGCCGGGCAAGCGCATGCCATCCCACAATTGCGCAGCAGGCTTGGCGCTCACTACCCGGTAATCGCCTTCTCGGGTCATGCCACCGCCTTCAACATCCTTGAGGTAGCCCGGCAAGAGGGCTAAGCCATGCGTATCATGCCCAAGCAAATCTCCCTCAACAAGCGTTTGCGCGACTACTAGCGACATTTGGGGATCAAGCCCCGCTGCCACAAGAAGATGCTTGGCCCATTGCACGAGTTCTGTACTTGAATAAGCGGGGCGCTCAGAGCTAGTGACAGTCATGAAACTTCTCTTTCTAAAACGCGACATCAGCACAGCATGCCGCCGGTATCCAGGTGAACAATTGACACACGCGCATCAACGCTGTGCCGTTTGAATCGACTAACCGTCACGCCAATGCGTGACGACTTTCTAGCAGCTCTAATACGTTGCGCGGCCACCCGAAATATCAAACACAGCGCCGGTCGAAAAACTGACTTCGTCAGACGACAACCAAGCCACTAAATTAGCAATTTCTTGCACTTCACCAAAACGATTCATGGGGATCTTCGACAGCATAAAATCAATATGCTGTTGTGTCATCTGCGCGAACATGCCAGTTTTCACTGCCGCCGGCGTGATGCAGTTCACTTTAATCTCGGTATGAGCAAGCTCTTTACCTAAGGATTTAGTCAAACCCATGACAGCAGCTTTTGACGCGCTATAGGCCGAAGCGTTGGGGTTACCCTCTTTACCCGCCACCGAGGCGATATTCACAATGCGGCCATAGCCCTTGCCACTGTTGGCCTGCTTCATGAGTGGTGCAATCGCTCGACAGGTTAAAAAGGTACCGCGTACATTGATGTCAAACACGCGGTTCCATTCGTCGACGGGGTAGTCAATCACCGTCACATTTGGGCCTGTGATGCCTGCGCTATTCACCAAAATGTCGATCGACCCAAAGGCCAGGGTTGCCTTCACAGCCTGAGCCACCGAGTGCTCGTCAGACACATCGACTTGCACCCCGTGCACCGACGCACCTAAGCGCGACTGAGCTTCTTTCAAACTTTTTGCATCGCGATCCCAAATTGTGACCGTTGCTCCACCACCGATCAGTCGCGCCGCGCACGCTTCGCCGATTCCGGCGGCCCCGCCTGTAATCACCGCATGCTTGCCAGAAAAGTCGTATTGGGCCGGTTTGGACATGTTTGCTCGCCTCGAATGGTTAAGGGTTTTCCCGTCTTTGACTCAAATAATTGGTCAGACCAATTGCTCTTGAAGTTTAACCATAATATCCTTTCCCCTGACAAGTCAAACACACTGTCGTTGCACGCACTCTAGGCGCGGCGCGCAGTCAGCCAAGGGCAGCCTTCTTCATGAAAGTATTAATTACGGATTTCGACTTTCCGAACGTTGAACTCGAACTCGGTTTGTTTCGCCAGGCTGGATTACAGGTCATCACGGCCCAATGCAAAACCGAAGACGAAGTGATTGCCGCGGGCAAAGACGTTGACGCATTTTTGCTTCAATACGCCCCCGCCAATCGCAAGGTTTTTGAAGCCCTGCCTGGTTTAAAAATCGTCAGTCGCTATGGTGCAGGCTTTGACACCATCAATACCGACGACGCTCAAGCCTGTGGCGTTTGGGTCGGCAACTCGCCTGATTATGGCGTTCATGAGGTGGCCAGCCACGCGTTTGCGATGGCCTTGAACCTAACCCGACACCTGTCCTTTTATGACCGCGATGTGCGCGCAGGCAAATGGCATTATCTAACCCCTGGCGTGCTCAAGCGCCCCTCAAATATGACGGTAGGTGTGCTTGGCATGGGGCGCATCGGTCGCCGCTTTGCCCACCTCGCGCGCGAGACTTATGGCAAGGTAATTGCCTGTGACCCACACATCATGGCGTATGACTTTCCGCCCTATGTTGAACGGGTAGACATGACTGAACTTTTTGCCACGGCGGATATTATTTCAGTGCACACGCCCCTCAATGATGAAACACGCAATATCGTCGACAGCAAGGTGTTGAATCTGATGAAGCCAGGCAGCTACGTGGTGAACACGGCGCGCGGTGGCTTAGTCAATGTCGACGATGCCTTGGCCGCACTGAACTCAAGTCAGCTTGGCGGTTTAGCACTTGACGTATTGCCCCAAGAACCACCAGGCGATCATCCGCTGCTGCGGCACCCACGCACCATTTTGACACCGCACGCAGCCTTCTTTTCGCAAGAGGCTGAAATCGAACTGCGTAGCAAGGCTGCGCAGAACATCATTACCTTTGCGCGCACGGGCAAGCCCGACTATCTGGTGACAAAAGGAACTCGGTGTTAGTTGGCGCAGGGCAGCGGAGTCTTGCGCTTTACCCGCAATCGCCGAATGCAACGACAGTCCTGTGTATGATAATGACGCGCCCAAGAGACGCGCGCGCCTGGGCTCAGGCTAAAGTGGCTAGACTGACGCATTCTCGTTGAAAACTTCTTGTCCGGGATGGCCGGATCCATCAAAGAATAGGAAACCTCATGGAACCAGTGATTCGCCTTCATCCTCAGGATGATGTGGTTATTGCACGTCACCAATTGATTTCAGGCACCAAGCTTGCCTCTGAAAATGTCACGATTCGTGGACTGGTGCCGCCTGGACACAAAGTTGCGACAAAAACAATTAAACAGGGCGAACCGGTTCGTCGCTATAACCAAATTATTGGTTTTGCCAGTGCAGACATTGAACCGGGCTCGCATGTTCATGTCCACAACCTGAGCATCGGAGCTGAAGGAGGTGCCTTTAGCCGTAACTACGCGATTGGAGTCGATGCCAAACCCACCCAATATGTTGCAACGCCACGGACGTTTAAAGGCATCGTGCGCGCCGATGGCCGTGTCGCCACCCGAAACTATCTAGGTATTTTGACCAGCGTTAATTGCTCAGCCACCGCAGCACGCGCGATTGCCAGCCACTTTGATCGCGACACGCATCCTGAAGCCCTGGCGGCGTTTCCGAATGTCGACGGAGTGGTTGCGCTGACGATTAGCAGCGGCTGCGGCATGGGCAGCACCGGCGAGGGTATCGACGTCTTACGCCGCACCTTGTCAGGCTACACACGCCATGGAAATTTTTGTGGTGTGCTGATGGTGGGCCTAGGTTGTGAGTCCAATCAAATCACCGATTTACTAACGGCCGAAAAACTCTCTGAAAACCCGTTGTTTCAAACCTTCAATATCCAAGACACCGGCGGCACACAAAAGACCGTGCGTAAAGGCGTCGAACTGATTCAACAAATGTTGCCACACGCCAACAAAGTCGTACGCGTTGACGTACCAGTCAGTCACTTAACGCTTGGCCTGCAATGTGGCGGCTCGGATGGCTACTCGGGTATCTCGGCCAACCCTGCCCTGGGTGTCGCAGTTGACCTGTTGGTGCAAAACGGCGGCACCGCCATTTTGTCTGAAACCCCAGAGATCTATGGTGCCGAACACTTGCTGACGCGCCGCGCCGCAAGCCCTGCAGTGGCCGAGAAACTCATCGAACGCATTCATTGGTGGGAAGACTATTGCGCGCGCAATCAAGGCGAAATGAACAACAATCCTTCGCCTGGCAACAAGGCAGGCGGTTTAACAACAATTTTAGAAAAATCGCTGGGTGCAGTGGCCAAAGGTGGCACGATGCGCCTAGAGGCCGTGTACGAATACGCACAACCTGTTACGACCAAAGGCTTTGTGTATATGGATACGCCGGGCTACGACCCCGTCTCGGCCACGGGACAGGTCGCAGGTGGCGCCAACATGATTTGCTTTACCACCGGGCGAGGCTCAGCCTATGGCTGTGCACCGACGCCATCCATCAAGTTATCGACCAATAACGCCTTGTGGAAGCGTCAAAGCGAAGACATCGATATCAACTGCGGCGAGATTGTTGATGATGGCATGTCTATCGCCGAAAAAGGCGCACAGATTTTTGAGTTAATCATCAAAGTCGCCTCAGGCGAGCGCACAAAAAGCGAAATCCACGGCTATGGACAAAGCGAGTTTGTGCCTTGGCAGATTGGCGCCGTGATGTAGTGAGAGCTATAAATAACGACCACCAGCCCCGACAGCAACAGTAATCAGACCAAGCACCAAATTGATGAAAATCATCTTGCGGATGCTTGCCATTGCCTCGCCACCCTTAGGCCACTCTTTGGCTGCCACGGCAGCCTTTAGCTGTTTAAACGGCACACCATAAATCATGCCAAAAATCGCGGCCATGATCACGGCAATCAACACCATCAGATGAACATGCCAGCCTGCTTTGCCAAAGCTGCCATGTAAAGAGATGAGCCAGATACCCGTCACAAACAACAAGACAATGGCAACCTTCACCCAGATGAAAAAGCGCGCCATCACGCCGCAGAGTAAAGGCAGGCGTTGAGGCGGCTCAAGCAACGCGGCAGCGGCTGGGCGCAACGAAGTGTGCATCAAGAACATTCCGCCCACCCAGACAACCGCTGACAAGGTGTGCAACGCAATTAACAAGGCATGTGACATGATCGGGCTCCAGAGGATAGGCAACAGCATCTTAACTGGACTTTGCGTTAAAACAGTGTCAAGCCCCTAAAATTGCACTGTAACGCGAAGCGCTGCCGATTTTATAGCCTGGCAAAGATGCTGTGATGCCGGCAATAGGGCTCCAAGAAAACCGACCCATGGAGCTAACACCTCAGCTAGGTCAAGGCTTGAGATTGAAGCCTTCACTGATCAATCGGCCATAAGCCATCTAGAATTGAACCCGCACTGTTAATCACCCCACACAATTCTGAAATCGAAATACGCTTTTGGGTTGCTTGACGACGTATCTGTTCATAAGCCTGAATATCAGTCAGACCGTGACGCTCTGCCAACAATTTAACTGCTCGCTCGATTTCTCGACGTGAGCGCAGATTTTCTTCAAGTTTTTTTACCTTAACCAGTAACCGATCTTGATACCCTCTGTTGGCACGCGCCAAAATCAGAGTGCTGAGTATGCCAGTTGAGCGAAACGGCTTATTGATAACTGCCTGCGCGTTGATATCCAGAATCCCCTTAAGAACTGTCGGGTTTTCATATTCGGCTAGAGCAATGATTAACGCATCGCAGTCAACAACACTCCAAAAATGCGTGTTGCCGTGCTCTGCCGGCACCAACACAAAAATCACCTCAGCGTCTTTAGGCGGAGAAGGGGGACAAGGCCATAACACTTGCACGAGACAACCAAAGCGCTTTAACTGATTCACAAGCACGTTACACTCAGCGCCCTCGGGGTGAACGACAACGACGCGTGTACCACGCAGATCTTCAAACAAGCGTTTAATGTTCATCACTCAGCTACCGAACAAAAAGATCTGTCAAACCATACAAGGTCAAATACGGATCAGGCTTGACAGTCGCACTGGCTTCCCAGATAATTTCAAAGTTACCTGCCATACCAACTCGACCGATGCGCGGTCGCAGCCAAGCATGTTGATTTTCAGAATCTAAGCGCAAGTGACCTGAAGGTGCATCAAAATCAACTTTTAACGCAGCTTGCACAAGTTTTTCTGTATCAAGAGTTCCGGCTTGTTCAAGCGCGCGTGCAAAAAGATGTACCTGACTATAGGCACCTTCAGACCACAGGCTAACAGGTGTCGTGGCTCCAAAACGTGCTTGAAAGGCTTTTACAAATTTTCGATTCGCCGCAGAGTTGATTGAGCCAAAATAGGTAGCCGAGGTAATGTGACCTTGGCATAAAGACGGATCAATTAACGCCAATTCACCTTCTGCCATGGTCAAACTCGCAATCGGAATTTCAGCAGGATCAATACCGAGTTCGCGATAAAGCCGATAAAACTCTCTACCTGGGCGCCCGACTAGCGTAGAAAAAACAACGTCGGGCTTCACACCCTTAATCATTTGCACGGCTCTCGCTAATTCACCAGTATTTACGTCTGTCGGAAAATACATCTCATTGGTGATTTCGCCTCCGTGCCGCTCTACTACGTCGCGCATGATTCGATTGGACTCTCTGGGATATATATAGTCAGAGCCAATCAAATGCCAGCGTTTGTAGCCCTCGCTCAAAAGATAGGCAGCAAGTTGAAGACTATTTTGATTAGGAGCCGCACCGGTGTAAATCACATTCGGTGAAAACTCAAAACCTTCATAAAGCGAACAGTACCAAAGTAACCCATTACAGCGTTCAATCACAGGCAAGACGGCCTTGCGCGAAAACGAGGTCGAACAGCCAAAAATGACGCTGACGCCCTCGTCGAGCAACAACTGTTCGGCACAGCTTCGGTATAGCGACGGGTCTGACTTAGGATCAAGCGCAACGGGTTCGATGAGACGGCCAAGCACGCCACCAGCTTGATTGATTTCTTCAATCGCTAGCACCGTACCAAAAAAATGTTCACTTTCAGAGACCGAAGTGACCCC
>CAMCII010000066.1 GCA_945874505.1 Bordetella parapertussis
TTAAGCGACTAAATGCGGCGTAAAGCGGGCGCGAATTGAGCCCTCAATACCAGCCGCATCGAGCCCGACACTTGCCAACAAAGCACCTTGTTCGCCGTGATCAATGAACCGGTCAGGCAAGCCAAGTTGAAGCAACGGGCACACCACCCCTGCGGCAGCGAGCGCTTCTGCGACGGCACTGCCTGCCCCACCCATGATCGAACCCTCTTCGAGCGTCACCAACCCGGCGTGCGCGGCCACCAACTCAAGCACCATCGCCACATCTAGTGGCTTGACGAAACGCATATCTGCCACAGTCAGATTTAAGGCTTCAGCGACTTTAAGCGCGGCGGGCAGCAGGGTACCAAACACTAATATCGCAATATTTTTACCCTGTCGACGCATCAGCCCGCGCCCGACTTCAACCGTCGCCAAATCAGTTTGGGGCACCGCACCCGCTCCCGCACCACGCGGATAGCGCACCGTCGCAGGGCCCGGGTGTTCATAACAGGTCGACAACAGCAGTCTGAGTTCGTTTTCGTCAGAGGGAGTGGCTACCACCATATTTGGAACGCAACGTACAAAGGCGATGTCGTAATTGCCCGCGTGCGTTGCACCGTCTGCCCCAACCAACCCAGCCCGATCTAGAGCAAAAGTGACGTCAAGGTTCTGCAGTGCCACATCATGAATCAATTGATCATAGCCACGTTGCAAAAAGGTCGAGTAAATCGCCACGACTGGCTTTTTTCCTTCACAGGCAAGGCCCGCGGCAAACGTCACCGCGTGTTGTTCGGCAATCCCCACGTCAAAATAGCGTTTAGGAAAACGACGCTCGAACTCAACCATGCCGCTGCCCTCACGCATCGCAGGAGTAATGCCCACTAAACGCGAATCTTGAGCACCCATGTCGCACAGCCAAGTGCCAAATACCTGCGTGAAAGTCGTTTTTGGAACGGCTGTAGGCTTTTGAATCCCGATGGAGGGATCAAATTTTCCGGGGCCGTGATACAGCACGGGATCAGCCTCAGCAAGTTTATAACCCTGCCCTTTTTTGGTGACCACATGCAAAAACTGTGGCCCCTTAAGCGCCCGCATGTTTTGTAGCGTTGGAATCAATGAGTCGAGATCATGTCCGTCAATTGGTCCGACATAGTTAAAACCCATCTCTTCAAACAACGTGGCCGGCGTCACCATCCCTTTGGCGTGCTCTTCAAAGCGGCGTGCCAACTCAAGCACCGGAGGCATATGCTGTAAAACAGAGCGTCCAACGTTTTTAGCCGCCGCATAAAACTGCCCCGACATTAAACGCGCCAGATAGCGATTAAGCGCGCCCACTGGAGGCGAAATCGACATATCGTTGTCGTTCAGAATCACCAGCAAATTGATATCGGGCGTCACGCCGGCGTTATTCATGGCTTCAAAAGCCATGCCGGCTGACATCGAGCCATCGCCAATCACAGCAATATGCTGACGCGACACCCCAGCATTACGCGAGGCCACCGCCATGCCTAACGCTGCAGAAATTGAGGTGGAAGAATGCGCGGTTCCGAAGGCGTCGTATTCGGATTCACTACGCTTTGGGAAACCAGACATGCCACCAAACTGTCTGAGTGTGCTCATGCCTGCTTTGCGTCCGGTCAATATTTTGTGCGGATAAGACTGATGGCCCACATCCCAAATGATGCGGTCATTTGGCGTGTCATACACATAGTGCAACGCGACGGTGAGTTCGACCGTACCCAGATTTGACGACAGATGCCCGCCCGTACGCGACACAGACTCAAGCACAAAGGCGCGCAGCTGATCTGCCAACTTTCGAAGCTCGCGCTTATCAAGCGGCTTCAAGTCGGCAGGAGAATGAATACGGTCAAGCAAGTCGGTAGGCATAAGTCTCTTAATTTCTAGAAAAAATCATCGCAAACAAAAATCATGGCAAACACTTTAATCATCGAATTCATTTTAATGATCGCGTAAAACAATAAAGTCGGCTAATCCTACTAACAAGGCGGCAGAGTCACCCAAGGGGTGTAGCGCCGCCAACGCACGTTGATGCAACTCACCCGCGAACGCACGGGCTTGCTCCAAGCCCATCAGTGTGACATAAGTTGGCTTATTGGCTGCCGCGTCTTTTCCGGGGGTTTTACCCAATTGAGAGCTATCGGCGGTGACGTCGAGCACGTCGTCAATCACCTGAAAAGCCAGGCCCATCGCCGCCGAGTAAGCATCCAGTGCACTGCGCTGCTGTGCATTGGCACCGCCTGCCAACCCGCCTAACGAAACGCTTGCCGCAAGCAAGGCCCCAGTTTTCAGAACATGCATTTGTTGCAAGGCTTGCTGAGTCAGGGCTTTACCAACACTTTCTAGATCGATCGCTTGCCCGCCGGCCATCCCTAGACTCCCGGCGGCTTGGGCCAGGTCGCGTATCGCTTGAACGATTAACGGTGGCGCGATTGGCATTTGTGCAAGCAGATCAAACGCCAGCGGCTGCAAGGCATCGCCCGCCAGCAACGCCGTGGCTTCGTCAAACTGTACATGCACGGTAGGGCGACCGCGCCGCAAGACATCGTCATCCATGCAAGGCAAGTCATCGTGCACCAACGAGTAGGCATGCACAAGCTCAACGGCGGCGGCCGCGAGATCTTGCGCGTACTCACGCTCGGCGTCTGGCTGCGTTGATAGCGCCGGCCGGCAAGCCTGCGCAGCCGCAAAGACTAGTGCTGCACGCACGCGCTTACCACCGCCCAGCACTGAATAGCGCATGGCGCGATGCAAACGCGCTGGCACCGCCTCTTCGTGCGGCAAGACGCGCGCCAAGACTTGCTCAACATGTTGCGCGCGCTCAGACAGCCAGGCAGAAAATTCAACAGCAGACAGACTCATGACGCGTCGGCATCCAGACCTTCAAAAGGGCGCAGCATGCCAGCTTCGAGAACTTTGACTTGTTGCTCAGCTTGCGCCAGCTTTTGCTGGCACAGTCGAGTCAGCGCTACACCACGAGCGTAAGCAGCCAATGACTGCTCGAGCGCAAGTGAACCCGATTCCATGGTGGCCACCAGCGCTTCGAGCTCAGCCAGAGCCGTCTCGAAATCTTCAGGCAAGCTTGGATTAAGCTCGGTAGCGGCTTCGCCTAGTTTGATCGATGTTTTGTTAGCCTTGGTCAAGCCATACTCCGAAGACAGGGTTACCGTCCATATTAAACACAAACAGATGTAAACCCTGATTGTACGAGATCATCCGGTCTCAACACCTTGAGGTACAATGGTTTTTTAAGGTTAATCGGTCAATCCGGTTTTCTTCACGCCAGAACGGTACTGTCCGTCCTGGCTTTTTTATCGGTGCAGAGGGAATCATGACCGACATTGGTCGGATGGCGCACTTGGCGCCCGCTCGTACCCAGCTTGCTGTCGACACATATTTTGACCAAGCCCGCTTTGCGCGCGAGCAAAAAAGCATTTTTGAACAGTTTTCGCGTTATGTTGGGCACCAAAAAAGCGTCCCACAACCCGGAGACTGGCGTAGCCTATCTCATGAAAACAACGGCCGAGTCTTGGTACGCGGTCAAAATGGCATCGAACTACTCTCTAACGTTTGCCGTCACCGCCAAGCGTTAATGCTGGGTGGCCAAACGGGCAATGTTGCAGGTCACAGCAATAACCATGGCAACCTTAGGGATACAGGTGGCAATATTGTGTGCCCGCTCCATCGCTGGACATACGATCAGCAAGGTCAATTGCTGGGGGCACCGCATTTTGACAATACGCCGTGCCTGAACCTAGAGCGCTTTGCACTCAAAGACTGTCATGGCTTGCTCTTTGAAGGCCCGCGCGACCCAGTCGCCGACATCGGCAAACTATTCAACCGACCCGAATTTGATTTTTCAGACTATGTGCTTGATCACGTTGAAGTGCACCACTGCAATTACAACTGGAAGACCTTCATCGAGGTTTATCTCGAAGATTACCATGTCGCACCGTTCCACCCGGGCCTTGGGCACTTTGTCACGTGTGATGACTTGTCCTGGGAGTTCGCTGAGCACTACAGCATGCAGCGCGTTGGCGTGCATCGTGCGCTCTCGCAACCAGGGTCGCCGGCCTATAAAGTTTGGCACGACAAGTTGCTAGCGTTTCGCGGCGGCCAGGCACCCGAATTCGGTGCGGTCTGGGTCACGTATTTCCCTACCCACATGATCGAGCTCTACCCTCATGTTGCCGTACTTTCAACCCTTTACCCAAAGTCACCCACTGAAACGGTCAATATCGTCGAGTTTTACTACCCCGAAGAAATCGCGCTGTTCGAGCGCGAGTTTGTCGAGGCTCAACGCGAAGCCTACATGGAAACCGCGGTCGAAGATGACGAAATCGCTGAGCGCATGGACGCGGGGCGAGCCGCTTTAATGGCACGGGGTACCTCAGAAATCGGGCCGTATCAATCACCCATGGAAGACGGCATGCAGCATTTTCATGAGTGGTATCGCAAAGCTATGAACGAAACTGAGAACTTTTAGCCCCGCCGCTTGTCCAAACGTCTCATAAAGCGTTCGGCGCAGGGCAACCGCGTCAAACATGCGTGCAGTTCGCGGTAACAACCAAGCAACGAAGCGGTCATATTGCGGTTTTTTTGGTGTAGTAAAGTGTTTTTGTAGTTATATTTCTATTTAACGGCGTAAGCCTTTTCAATTTTTCTCACCACTTCAAAGATTATGAAACGAATTATTCTTTTTGTGCTGACTAACCTTGCGGTCATTCTGGTACTAAGTGCCACCCTGAGCATCTTGGGCGTCAATCGCTTTCTGACAGACCAAGGGCTCAATATTCCGATGCTGTTAGTGTTTTCAGTCATCGTTGGCTTTACCGGTGCGATATTTTCGCTTTTAATCAGTAAGTGGATGGCCAAACGGAGTACCGGTGCAAGGGTGATCGACCCGCAAGCACCGAACGGCGCAAAAGAGCAGTGGCTGGTCGACACCGTTCATCAAATTGCGGATCGCGCCGGCATTGGTCGCCCTGAAGTGGCGATTTACGAGGGCGAGCCCAACGCCTTTGCGACGGGCGCCTTTCGCAACGACTCGCTTGTGGCAGTCTCAACGGGCTTGCTTGACAGCATGACCGAAGAAGAAGTCGCTGCCGTGCTCGCACACGAAGTGGCGCACATCGCCAACGGTGACATGATCACCCTGACTCTGATCCAGGGCGTGGTCAATACCTTTGTTGTATTTTTAGCCCGAGTTGTTGGCTACTTTGTTGACCGCGTGATTCTGAAAAACGACAAAGGAACTGGGCTTGGTTATTACGCCACAGTGATCGTTTGCGAAATCGCTTTCGGTATCGCAGCGAGTTTGATTGTGGCTTGGTTTTCTCGGCAGCGCGAATATCGCGCAGATGCAGGCTCGGCTTCGCTGCTCAGCTCGCGCGAGCCGATGATTCGAGCCTTGTCACGCCTTGGAGGGTTGACGCCTGGTGTCTTACCGAAAAGCTTTGAAGCGTCGGGGATTAGTGGCGGAGGCGGTATCAGCGCCATGTTTGCTACCCACCCACCCATCAATGCACGCATCGCTGCTTTACAAAATATGCGTGTGAACTAAAAACGGTTTGCCGCTTTACTCTAAATAGCCCCGAAAATGGGGCTATTTTTTTAACTGAATCAACCTTGTCATTGTCTGACCAGGACTGTGGGCTGCGGCGTGTGTTTAGTGCGCTTGTTCCCAATTAGGGCCAACACCAACCTCGGCCACGAGCGGCACGCGCAAACTTGCCACGTCACACATCAAGCCCGGCAAGTTATCTTTAATACGATCGATCTCAGGCAGCGGTACGTCTAACACCAACTCATCGTGTACCTGCATGACCATTTTGGTTTGGAGTTGTTCGTGCGCAAGCCAATTTTGCACCGCTACCATGGCAAGCTTGATCAAATCGGCTGCGGTACCTTGCATGGGTGCGTTAATCGCGGCCCTCTCGGCACCCGCACGACGGGCACCAGCGGCATTGATATCGGCTAGCCACAAGCGCCGACCAAACACGGTCTCAACATAGCCTTGCTCGTGGGCCAAGGCGCGGGTCTCAGCCATGTACTGAGCCACCCCTGGGTACCGTGTGAAATAACGGTCAATATAGGATTGCGCCGCATCGCGTGTAATGCCTAGGTTACTTGCAAGACCAAAGGCACCCATCCCGTAGATCAAACCAAAGTTAATCGCCTTAGCCGCACGACGCTGCTCTGAAGACACCTCTTGCAGGTTGACTCCGAACACTTCAGAGGCGGTTGCCTTATGAATATCTTCGCCCGCCGCAAAGGCACGCTGCAGATTTGAGTCATTCGAGACGTGCGCCATCACACGTAATTCAATTTGCGAATAGTCGGCAGAAATGATGACGCCATTTGTGGCCACAAAGGCTTCGCGCACACGTCGCCCCGCTTCAGAACGTACCGGTATATTTTGCAGATTAGGCTCAGACGAGGCCAGACGCCCGGTAATGACCGCAGCCTGGGCGTAATGCGTATGAACACGACCCGTTTTCGCATTGACCATCTTCGGCAGTTTGTCGGTATAGGTCGATTTCAGTTTTGCCAACCCGCGATACTCAAGCAAGACCTGGGGTAAAGGGTAGTCTTCAGCTAGCTTCGTGAGCACGTCTTCGTCGGTTGAGGGTGCGCCACCCGGTGTTTTGCGAACCACCGGTAACTGCATTTTTGTAAACAGAATTTCGCCTAGTTGCTTGGGCGAATTCAAATTAAAAGGTTGCTCGGCGATCGTATAGGCCCGCTGCTCGAGCGTCAGCAATTCTTGACCGATCACATGACTTTGCCGACCCAGTTCAGCCGAATCGATCATGACGCCATTGCGTTCGATTTCGAACAGCACACGTGATACCAAAATTTCAAGTTGGTAAATATATTCGAGCGAGGCAAGCGCCCTTACCTCTGGTCGTAAAACGTTGTGCAACCGCAAGGTGAAATCGGCGTCTTCGCAGGCGTAGTGCATGGCACGCTCGAGATCGACTTCATCAAAGCCGATTTGATGCGCCCCCTTACCGCACAACTGTTCGTAAGACGTACCCTTGACACCCAAGCGACGCAGACACAGATCTTCGAGGCCCACGCCACGGTGCGATTCGAGCACATAGGCTTGCAACATGGTGTCATCCGCAACACCTCGCAAGTCAATCCCCTCGTTTGCAAAAACATGTGTGTCGTATTTGGCATGATGCAAGAGCTTGGTTGGCCGCGGGTCTTCAAGCCAGGCTTTCATGCGGGTCAATACCTCGGCGCGCGGCAATTGCCCTTGTGCATCAGCACCGCGATGCGCGACCGGAATATAGCAAGCCACTCCAGGCTCAACTGAGAGCGAAATACCCACCAGGCGTGCCTGCATCGCTTCGAGTGCGGTAGTCTCGGTATCTAAAGCCACACATTGCGCCGCTGACACCCGAGCAAGCCACTCATCAAGCGTCGCCCAGTCTGTCACCATTTGATAATGCGTTTGGTCAGGTGCGGCCGGGCGAACCGACTCTGCCGCCACACGCGCATCGCCCGTAGGCACGCGGGTGGGTTCGCCTGTTAACTCACGCAGCCAAGACTTAAAACCGTAGCGTTCAAACAAGCCCGTGAGGGTATCTTTATCTTGCGGCTTTGGTGCAAGAATTTCTATTTCGGGCACTTCTGCGTGTAGCTCGCAATCGGTTTTAATGGTTAAGAGCTCGCGAGTTAGGGTGAACTGGCCAATCGCCGCCCGTAAGTTTTCGCCCGCCACGCCTTTGACCTCAGAGGCGCGTTCAACCAACGCCTCAATCGAGCCAAACTCATCGATCCATTTCGCGGCGGTTTTAGGCCCAACTTTTTGTACCCCCGGAACATTATCAACGGTGTCGCCCACAAGCATTAAATAATCGACGATGCGGTTAGGTGTGACACCAAACTTGCGAAGCACCCCTTCAGGGTTGAGCTCTTCGTTTGACATGGTGTTGACCAGCGTGATGTGGCTGGTCACCAGCTGGGCTAAATCCTTATCGCCGGTTGAGATGACCGTATGGATGTCTTGCTGTTGCGCCCACTGCGCGAGTGTGCCGATCACGTCGTCGGCCTCGACCCCCGGCACACTCAGTACGCTCCAGCCCATCGCGCGTATTGCCGCGTGAATCGGCTCGATCTGGCTGGCAAGCTCTTCGGGCATAGACGGGCGATGTGATTTATAGTCAGGGTATAAATCATCGCGAAACGTTTTGCCACGCGCATCAAACACGCAAGCGGCGTACTGCGCAGGGTAGTCAAGCAAGATTCTGCGCATCATGTTGACGACGCCATAAATGGCACCCGTGGGCTCGCCTTGAGTATTACGTAAGTCTGGCATCGCATGAAAGGCGCGATACAGGTAACTTGATCCATCGACGAGCAACAGGGTTTTTTTCATGGGCCACAAAAAAGAAGAGATTTCGCTGATTCGGCAGCAAACAACCCAAATTATGTCAGAGATGGTGCTGGCCGCCGAGACTCTGGCCAATATTGGGCCTGCCATCAGCTTGTTTGGCAGTGCTCGTATTAAACCCGAGTCTGAGCATTATCAAAAAAGCGAAAAAATCGCCCAACTGTTGGCAAAAGCTGGCTTTGCCGTGATCGCCGGCGGCGGACCCGGCATCATGGAGGCGGCAAATAAAGGTGCCATCGAGGCCGGCGGCACAAGCATCGGGCTGCATATCAAGCTGCATCACGAAGCTCGGGCTAATCCTTTTTTGAGCATTGAGTTACCGTTTAGGCACTTTGTATCACGCAAATCGACTTTTTTTATGCACAGCTTGGCCTATGTGGTGTTGCCAGGCGGCTTCGGCACACTTGACGAGCTTTTTGAGGCCTTGACCTTGATGCAAACGGGCAAAGTCCCGTATGGGCCTGTCATTTTAGTTGGGTCGGTTTTTTGGGGTGGTTTGATGAGTTGGATACAAGAGCAGCTAACCGGCAATAGCTTAATCAACAACATCGATCCCAAAACCTTTTTTATTGCAGACGAACCTGAAGACGTTGTCGCTCATCTTCTTGATTTTTACAAAGAGCACCCTGACATTCTTAAGCTGCAGCCTAATCGCGCGGTCTGAGAACAAAAAAAAACAGATCTCCTAATCTTGCACGACAGTGCGTAGCCTGAGATGCGCCCACAGAACAGGGTCTGTAGCCACGATCTAAGCTGCGACTACCGCACACGATCTAAAAAAATGCGCTAGATCGAGCGCATTTTTTGTCATTCTCGGCCTAGTGAATGTCGTTCGTATCAGCGAGCCTTACGCATCAGAGCGCGACATACGCTTGCGCTCGTTCTCGGTGAGATAGCGTTTGCGAATTCGAATGCTCTTGGGTGTCACTTCAACTAACTCATCATCGCTAATGAACTCGACCGCATATTCGAGGTTGCAATCGACAGGCGTGACTAAGCGTACGGCCTCGTCAGTCCCTGAGGAGCGAACGTTAGTAAGCTGTTTGCCGCGAATCGGATTCACCACCAAATCGTTATCACGACTATGAATACCAATCACCATACCCTCGTAGACTGGGTCATTGTGCGACACAAACATACGACCACGATCTTGAAGTTTCCAGATTGAGTAGGCAACCGCCTCACCGTCGTACTGACTAATCAAGACACCATTGTGACGCTCGCCGAGCAAACCGTCTTTGACTGGGCCATAGGCATCAAAGGTATGACTCATCAAACCGTTGCCGCGCGTCATGGTCATGAACTCGCCCTGAAAACCAATCAAACCACGCGCTGGCACGCGGTACTCAAGGCGCGTGCGCCCTTTACCATCGCTGACCATATCAAGCAGCTCGGCTTTACGACGGCCGAGCTCTTCCATCACAACGCCTTGGGTATTATCTTCAAGGTCAATGGTCAGGTTCTCGTAGGGCTCTGTCTTGACGCCGTCTTCTTCATGAAACACCACGCGCGGTCGCGAAACAGCCATCTCATAGCCCTCGCGACGCATCGTTTCAATCAAAATCGTCAGATGCAACTCGCCACGGCCTGACACCTCAAACACGGTGTCGTCATCGGTTTCTTTAAAGCGCAACGCCATGTTGGATTTAATTTCGCGTTCAAGACGCTCACGCAACTGACGGCTGGTCACAAACTTGCCCTCACGACCCGCTAAGGGGCTGGTGTTCACCATAAAGTTCATGGTGAGCGTTGGCTCGTCAATCTTCAACAGAGGTAAGCCGACTGGGCTATCTGGTGAACACAGTGTGGTGCCGATTGCAATATCTTCAATGCCGTTCATCAGCACAATATCGCCTGCAATCGCACTGTCAACGACTTCGCGCTCAAGGCCTTTAAATTTAAGAACTTGATTGACACGGCCTTTGAACGGCACGCCATCAGGCCCATTCAGGCAAACCACTTCCATGCCAGTCTTAATGCGACCTTGCCGGATACGCCCAATCCCGATCTTACCAACGTAGGAGCTGTAATCGATTGACGAAATTTGAAACTGCAACGGCGCTTCAGGATCATCGTCACGCATCGGCACATACTTCAAAATCGAGTCAAACAGTGGGCGCATATTACCCTCGCGCACATCGGGACTCATGCCAGAAAAACCATTTAAGCCAGAGGCATACACCACCGGAAAATCAAGCTGCTCTTCGGTAGCGCCCAATTTGTCAAACAGTTCAAAGGTCGCATTGATCACATAATCAATACGCGCGCCAGGGCGATCGACTTTATTAACAACGACAATAGGCTTCAAACCTAACGCCAGCGCTTTTTTGGTCACAAAGCGTGTCTGCGGCATCGGACCTTCAACTGCATCGACCAGCAGCAACACGCCATCTACCATCGAGAGCACGCGCTCAACCTCACCACCAAAGTCGGCGTGTCCGGGGGTATCGACAATATTGATGTGTGTACCGTCGTATTCAACCGCACAGTTCTTTGAAAGAATCGTGATGCCACGCTCTTTTTCGAGATCGTTTGAATCCATGACGCGTTCGGTCATTTTTTCGTTTGAACGAAAAGTGCCCGATTGACGCAGGAGTTGGTCAACCAATGTTGTTTTGCCGTGGTCAACGTGGGCGATGATGGCAACGTTACGCAATGCGCGTGACATACAAATCCTTTAATGAGCCTGCACAGGCTCAATGCCTGCCGGTAATTCGTGAATAGAACCGGGTGTAACCACACTCGGCGAAACTGCGGTTTTTGCTGCCGGAACAAGTCCAGCAGGTAAATCACTCATGGCAATCAAATGCGATTCAGGGTTGGGCCTTGCTTGCAGCGCCTCAAGTTCGACGGCATCTTCCAGTAGAAATGGCCCTACCTGCGTTCGCCTCAACGCCGACAAATGTCCGTAACATCCAAGCGCTCGACCAATATCTTGCGCAAGAGTTCGGATGTAAGTGCCTTTTGTACAGTGCACCTGGATCTGTGCCGACAGCGGCGTAAATGCTAGCAGATCAATGTTACGAATCGTAATTTCACGCGGTTCGCGCTCGAGCACGATGCCTTGGCGCGCGTACTCATAGAGCGGCTTCCCATCACGCTTGAGCGCAGAGATCATTGGCGGGATCTGCATTTGGGTGCCCAAAAATGTCTGCAAGACCGTGATCAAGGCCTCTTGGGTGATTCCAGCAAAGCCCTCGGCCGCCTGACTCACCACAACCCCGGTTAAATCACCTGAGTCGGTCTCTTGACCAAACGCAATCGTTGCCAAGTAGCCTTTATCGGCACTTAACATCGCACCAGAAATCTTTGTGGCACGCCCCATGCAACATACCAACAAGCCCGTTGCAAACGGATCAAGCGTACCCGTATGCCCTGCCTTCTGGGCATCAAGCGCCCGCTTGGCACGCTGCAAAGCATGATTACTAGACAAACCAACCGGTTTATCTAGCAACAAGACTCCATCGAGCACACGCCCGTGTCGTTTAGCCATCGTCAGATTCCAGAATAAGACGATAGCCTTACGGCTTGTCTTCAGGCTCGTCAGGGACACCTGCGTACTGACCCGGCGTGTTGGCCAGATCAATCAGCGCTGACATCGCAATGCCACGCTTGAGCTGAGGGTCATGAAAAAATCGCAAATTCGGAACCGTATGAATATGCAGCAGCTTGTATAACTGAGAATAGAACCAACCAGCTTTTTCATTCAAGAGCTTGGCAGCCACTTCGGGCTCGGCACCCAGCACTGTGAAATAGACTTTTGCGTGAGCGTAATCAGCTGTTAACTCAATGCCGGACAACGTGATCAAACCCGCGCGACTCATATCGATTTCGCGTTGAATAATAATGGCCAGATCTTTTTGAATCTGATCAGCGAGACGTAAATTACGGCCCGGAGCGGTTTTCTGCTTGTGGCGTGTCATTCAGGCAATCAAAGTGAACGAGCCACTTCTTTGATTTCAAAGATCTCGAGCTGGTCGCCCACCTGAAGATCATTGTTACCGCGCAAGGTGATCCCGCAATCGAAACCCGACTTAACCTCTTTGACATCATCTT
>CAMCII010000067.1 GCA_945874505.1 Bordetella parapertussis
GGTGCGATCTTGACGGCCAAGGGGACACGTCGACCATGCTGCTCGGTGAGCTCAAGTCGACGTTGTTGGAGTTGAGATAACAGTTGATCGAGCTCGTGCTCACCCTGAAGCGCACGTAAGTTTTTTGTATTTGGCGAAGAGATATTGACTGTAATGTAATCGGCGTGAGGGTACACACCAGCTAAGCCAATCAAATAGTCACTGGCAGCTTGTTCAATGGGCGTATCGGCATTTTTTCCGATGTTGAGTCCGACGATTCCGCCCTTGCTGCGCCAGGTGCTGCGGGTCACGTTGGCTAAAAACGTATCAAGTCCTAAGTTGTTGAATCCTAAACGGTTGATTAAAGCCTGGGCTTGCGGGATCCGGAACATACGTGGCTTTGGGTTACCAGTCTGCCCTCGAGGTGTCACCGTGCCGACCTCGATAAAACCAAAACCCAGATTGCCCATCGCGTCGATATGCGCCCCATTTTTATCGAGTCCGGCAGCCAACCCAACGCGATTGAGCAGCGGCAAACCCATCAGCGTGGCGGGATCGGACACTCTGCTATGCATCATCCCGCGGGTTAGCGAACAATCGTAGGCCTTTTGCAGTGCGTGCAGAGTGGTCTCGTGGGCCGCTTCGGCATCAAGCGCAAAAAGTGCTTGGCGTGCAAGTGGATAGGCTTGAAAAAGGAATGACATAAACAGTGTAAAAATGTGAAGGTTTAAAAAAATCTATATTTAAAAATTTAGGTTTAAAAATTTAGGTTTAAAAATCTAGAGAGATCAAAGAGTGGCAGGTTAAGGATTCAAGCAATTACCGGTCGAGGACAGAGGCGGGCGGGTCGTCATGCCAAGCGCCTCGGTAGCGGTATTGCGCAGGCATGTAATTTGATTTGTAGGCCATCTTGGGGCTCTGTTCGATCCAGTAGCCTAAGTACAGCCATTGTAAATTGAGTTGACGGCACTGCTGGATTTGCCACAGGATACTGTAGGTGCCCAGGCTGCCTGCTAGCGCAGGATCGTAAAAGGTGTACACCGACGATAACCCCTGTTCAAGCACGTCGATGATTGACACCATGCATAACTTGCCGTCTTCGTCGCGAAACTCAACCAGCCGTGTGTTGACTCGACTCGCTAACAAAAACTGACCGTATTGCGCCTGATTGTCTTCATCCATACCCCCGCCAGGGTGGCGCGTTGCCTGATAGCTCGTGTATAGCGAGTAGTGCTCTTGTGACCAGGCCAGTTTGGCGACCAACGGGCGCAGATCTTGGTGTTGTTTCAGAACACGTCTTTGTGTACGGCCAGGTTTAAAGCCGTTGACGTCTACCCTTAACGGTATACACGCCTGACAGTCGTCACAGTGCGGTCGATAGGTAAATAAGCCACTGCGCCTAAATCCTTGGTCAACGAGTTGTGAGTACGTGTCACTGTTGATGAGGTGACTGGGCGCTGCCACCTGCGAGCGCGCTTGGCGCTCAGGAAGGTAGCTGCAGGCGTAGGGTGCAGTCGCGTAAAACTGAAGCGCAGCGAACGGTAGTTCTTTAATTTGACTCATGCGAAACGTCTGAAGAGCGCCGGTGTGATGATTGCAAGAATAGTACAGATCGTCATACTTGGCACGAGCGGGGTCGGTGTAAAACGCCCGAATCATCTAGCCAGCCAGTTTGCCAGGCAATATCTGGGGCAGCCGTTTGCTGTTGCACATGCGCAAGAAATTGTTCGCGTGGCACCGGGCATGCCCCCATGCTCGCTAAATGAGAGGTTTGCATTTGGCAGTCAATCCAGCTGACCTGCTGTTGTCGTAAAAACCATACCAGGTGTGCCAGCGCAATTTTTGAGGCATCGGTTGCTCGACTAAACATTGACTCACCAAAAAACATCTTACCGATGCTCACGCCATAGAGGCCACCCATCAAGCGGCCGTTGATCCACGTTTCAATGCTGTGTGCTTGCCCCGCCAGATGCCACGCCTGATAGGCCAGCTGCATCTCGGCCGTGATCCAAGTGCCAGGTTGGGCGCCGGCTGCAGCTCGGGCGCAGCCTCGTAACACCGCGGCAAAGTCGGTATCTACCTTTACGACGACCTCAAAGTTTGCAGCACGTTGGGCTGTGGCAATTTGACGCAAGCGTTTGCGTAACGAGTGCGACACATGAAGCGCGTCACATTTGAGAACCATACGCGGATCAGGCGACCACCATAAGGGCGGCTCGTCGCGTGAAAACCACGGAAAAATACCCTGTGTGTAAGCCGAGCGTAACCGTGGAATGGATAAGTCGGCGCCCACCGCAAGTAGACCCGCAGGTTCGGTCAGCGCCTGAGAGACCGGTGGAAACGGTGAGTCTGGCTCAAGCCAGGTTAGCGGTAAAGACCCCAAGATCGGCCCAGATCCTTAACGTTTTGTCAGGCCTAGCGAGTAATGATGCGTCTCGAAGTGACCGGTTTCGCGTTCGCGAAGATAATGCTTCAGCGTGGTGGAAACAGATTTAAAAGCGAGGTTATCCCAGGGGATGTCAGCGAGACTGTACCAGCGCGCCTCAAGCGTTTCAGGGCCCGGGTCAAGTTCGGGGCCTAAAGCCTTGGCTAAAAAATATACATGAACCTGATCCACATGCGGGATATTGATAACGGTGTAGAGTTGGCCAAGTTCGATGCGTACGCCTGCCTCTTCTTGGGTTTCTCGTGCAGCGCCCTCATCCATCGCTTCACCAAGCTCCATAAACCCTGCGGGTAGGGTCCAGGTATTGGCGCGCGGTTCGATCGCGCGCAGGCACAACAAGATTTTGTCACCCAAAATTGGCAGCGTGCCCACGACTAAACGTGGGTTTTGATAATGCACGGCACCGCAGGCTTCACAAAGGTCTCGTTCGCGATTGTCGCCCTCGAGAAGCTTGCGAACGTTTAGCGTGCCGCATTGACTGCAAAATTTTTGCTGTCGCGGCGCCGGGAAATAAAACTCAGATGGGTGGCTCATAGAGAGCTATTTTAAGGCCAAAGAGGCTCACTGGGTAGGTGCGCCGGTCGGATTTGCAACGAAATTTAGGATGCTTGGCAGCTCCCTTCTCAGAGCGATCAGAAAAGAGGCGGGTTGCGCGAAGGCAGCAAAGACCCCCGTTTGGTCAAAAAAGCTGAGCCCAGTTGCAGGCGTTTGAGTGAGATCGCTTTGTTCTAGCACCTCTAGCAGGTTGCGCGAATCTGAGGTGCTTAGGCAATTCGCTAAGATTCCTAGGTCGCGGTCATCAATTCTGGCACCGCCTACATTGGTTTGGACATAGAGTTGCCCGTCCTCATCAAGCAGCCATTGAGACACGCGCGTAATGGTTTGCCCATTGTGACTAATTAGCGTGCCCAAGTTTGGATCTAGGCGCAGAACGAAGGGCGCGGCATCGAGACGTACATACACTCGCTGTGGGCCATTTTGAAAAAACCATTCGCCGTTTGGCTCAGAGGCATAGTTTCTGCCAATGAAGCTCAAGATTTGAACGTTACTGATCCCCTGACCTTGACCGCCTGCGTGGGCATCGCCTAGTGGATGCAGGCGCCACTCACCGCGCGCCGAGAGGGACAGCCAGCCATACGCTGCGGGCACATCGGGCCAGCGAATTTGGGCATCAAGTACGGATTGATCCATCCGGCGTTTTCATCCAGAACCAAAGCAAACTAGACCACTGCGTTGCCGCTAAGACAAGCAGTGCGTAAGTCAGTGCCTGCGTGCGATCGAAGCCGCTTGAGACAAACAAATCGGCGATGACACCCAGCCCCCATTGCACAATGAAGGTACCGGCAAAAATCATCAGATTGAGCGTGGTAAGCACGCGACCAGCGACCTCACTGGGAAACTCGAGTGCAGTTTGGGTTTGTAGCAAAAACATTGCGGGGACCGCCAAGGCAAGGAGCGGCCAAAGTAACCAGGACGATTCAGTTTGCCAAATTGGGATTGCGGTGAAACAGAGCGTCAACCAAACAAGCGCGATCGAGGATTGTTTGAATAACGAGGCCCCCCGCTTGACTAGCCACGGACTCAGAATCCCCATCGCCAAGTATGAAGCCAGGATCGTACTGTTCAGGTAAAGCAAGACTTGACTGGCCTGCTCGGCCGTCATGTTTAGCGCTTGGGTCAGCCACGGCCCCACCCACAGGGTTTGCAAGGCGACAAAGCCTCCGATGATCAGAATAGAGGGCGGGATCGCGCGCAGCATGAGTGGGTGCCTGCATAAAGAAAAAAAGCTATCTGAATGCGCTGAGGCGCTAGTTTGATTGATGGTTTGGCGATCATAGTCACCGGTCAACCAGAACACCAGGCCCGCCGAGACCAGCAGTGCAAAGCTGGCCAAGCTAAACACGTGACGCCAGCCTAAAGCCTCGGCCAGTAAGAGAGCTGGTTGGGCGGCAATTAACGCCCCGCCAGTACCCGCGACTAACATGCACATCACCAAGCGCGCTTGGTGATCTGGCCGGTAGCAACGCCTGAAATACGAGTACGAGGCCATTAAACAGGCCGACACCCCAATGCCAATCAGGATGCGACCTAAGAACAGCATCCAAAGGGATTGCCCAATAGCGACTAAGAGCGAGCCAAGCGCAGCGACCAGTAAGAGAGCAGCTTCAGTTCGGCGCGCGCCGTAGCGGTCAAGCCAGATGCCGACCGGAATCTGCATGACTCCAAAGGCTAAAAAGTACGCCGAAGAGAACCACCCTAGGGCGCTATTTGACAGACTCAGGTCATCGGCCAAGAAAGGGGCGATCGCGGCATTGACTGCACGCAGTGCATACGAAAGAAAGTAGCCAGAGGCGAAGGCTAAGAAAATCCTGACGCCTAAAAGCCCAGTTAAGTAAGGGGGGGAGTGGGGCTGTGAGCTGGGTGCCGCTGCAGTTGTCATAAATTTGAGTCGACAGGGCGTAACCGCTTGTTGGAGGCGCAACCCGGAATCGAACCGAGCTTGACGGATTTGCAATCCGCTACATAACCACTCTGCCATTGCGCCGTCAATGCTGAGCTTGCCGGAGGGCGATCATACTACAAAAGAGGGTTTCCCTTTTATTGCGCTTGCATTACAGTACAACAATAAACAAAAACTTAGACGATTTGGGTTGTGTTCGAATAAGCTTGGTCAAGCTTGGGTTGTATCCAAAGACAGCCAAGGCGTTTTCGGATGTGTTACGTGAGTGTTTGACAAGAACAGCGGTTTGGCCCTCCCAGACGTATCGTCTAGTAAAGGGCTAAGCATAAAAATATCGAGGCATTGTGATGATCAATAATAAACGTAGGGCACTTTTGCAAGTAGGCGTGGGGTCGGTTGGGTTAGCTGGCTTGCCGGTATGGGCTCAGGCTGATTGGCCTTCAAAAGCAATGACGGTCATTGTGCCTTTTCCGGCCGGCGGCGGAACCGATGCCTTTGCGCGACCGATTTCGGCAGTCATTTCAAAATCGCTGGGCAAGCAATGGGTGATTGATAACCGAGGCGGTGCAGGTGGTAATTTGGGGGCGGGGTTGGCCGCACGTGCGGCGCCCGATGGGTATAACTGGTTTATGGGTGCGGTTCATCACGCGATCGCACCCTCGATGTACCCTAAGCTTGATTACAGCATCGAAAATGACTTCATACCCATTGCGATGGTGGCACGCGTGCCACAAGTGTTGGTGGTCAACCCTAAAAAGGTACCTGGTGATTTCAAAGCATTTCTTGAAATGGCCAAGGCCAATCCAGGCAAACTGAACTACGGTTCTGCCGGTAGCGGAACCTCGCACCATTTGGCCGGTGAGCTTTTTAAAATCCAGTCAAAAACTAATCTCACGCATATTCCCTACAAGGGGGCGGGACCAGCCTTGCAAGGTTTGCTTGCCGGTGACGTTGATGTGATGTTCGATGGTTTAGGTTCGTCTGCGCAACATATTAAAGGTGGTAGACTCAATGCCTTAATGGTCGCTGGCAGCGTGCGCAATCCTGCCATCCCTGATGTGCCATGCGCCACCGAGCTAGGCTTTCCTGACTACACCGTGACGACGTGGTACGGACTCTGGGCGCCAAAGGGCACGCCTCCAGAAGCGCAGGCTCGTATGTTGGCCGAGATTAAAAAATTACCGCTAGATGCGTTGATCAAAGACGGTTGGGCTGCGAACGGCGCCGAGTTTCCAGACGTAACAGGCGCGCAGTTTGGCGCGTTTGTCAGCGCTGAAATCAAGCGCTGGGCTGAAGTGGTCAAAACGTCAGGCGCCAAGTTGGATTAGGCCTCTAACACTAGTCTTTTGAGCAGGCCGCCTGAATGAGTGCCTGTGACAAGGTCACCTTATAAATCGCTTCGGCGACGGTCGTTGGGTTGATCGGCACCCAGTTGGTGTCGATCGAACTGCCGACTTCTACGCCCGTGCCCCTAGGGCCCTCGTAAAACGTTCGCCGCAATGACTGCGAAGACGAGATGTTGCAATCTACCTGATATTCGTGAATCGAAGACAGAGAGGGTTTGTTGTTAATGAACAGAGGCTTGGCGTTGTCGTACATTGCCCAGATTGTGACGAATTTTCTATTCTTTTTTTTGCTAGAGGGGTCGACATATAAGGTTTTGTTGATCGAGGCATTTGAGGCGATTTCAACCCATTCAGCCTGAACCGCCTTTGAGTTCAGCAAGCCCAATGCGACGAAGAGCGATGTCTTCAACGCGCGCTGTAGACGCGCGCTCTTTTGAGGCTTTTTATATTGGGTAGGGTAATTGTAGAAGGGTTTGGGCAAGGGACTCAACTCAATCGCCTTTTTGCAGTGAAGTGCCGTTTTGTACAAATAACTTCTGCGACTAACGGAAAACTGCTGATGGCCTGATTCCAGAAAAAAATCTGGAGCGGGAGAAGAGTCTCGAACTCTCGACCTCAACCTTGGCAAGGTTGCGCTCTACCAACTGAGCTACTCCCGCTTGGGTACTACTGTATCATTCACAACGTCAGCGACTATAGCACACCTATCCCCCATCATGTCAAATCGATTCTTACAAAAGGGGCAACATTCGTTGATCGCGCAGGCGCAAGACTTGTCTTCATGCAATACCTTGCGCCTGCAGTGTCAGGCCGAACAAGTGGTCGACCTGCAAAGTCTCGAGCAAATGAACGAACTCGGTCGTGCACTTGTGCGAGCGCCTGAGTGTTTAGTGTTGGGCGGTGGCAGCAATGTGATTTTGCCCAGTACGCTGTCGTCTTTAGTGGTGCGTGTGGCGCTCAAAGGTATCGAGCTTGTTGATAGCACTGCAGATCATTGGCTGATCGATGTGGCTGCCGGTGAAAACTGGCACGACTGGGTTGTTACCGCTACAGGGCGAGGTTGGTGGGGACTTGAAAATCTTGGATTGATTCCGGGCACTGTGGGGGGCGCCCCCGTGCAAAATATTGGTGCCTATGGTGTTGAGTTGTGTCAGCGTCTTGAGTCTGTGACGGCTTGGCACGTCGCGGCACAAAAGTATGTGACTCTGTCGCTTGCAGAGTGTGACTTTGGCTATCGCGACAGTATTTTCAAGCGGGCCAAGCGTGGTGAATGGTTAATCGTTTCAGTGCGCTTTGCCCTGCCCAAAGCTTGGCAGCCGGTGCTGACCTATCCCGATTTGGCGAAGCATCCACAGCTTGCGGTGGCTTCACACACTGTGACTGCGCAGGCGGTACTAGACGCCGTGTGCGATATTCGACGACGCAAACTACCAGACCCTGCAGTGTTGGGCAACGCTGGCAGCTTTTTTAAAAATCCAGTGGTGTCAGCCACGCAATATCAAGCGCTGCAAGCGCGCTTTGCCAAGCTTGTCGCCTACCCGCAACCAGACGGGAGCTTTAAGCTCGCTGCAGGTTGGCTGATCGAATACTGTGGCTTCAAAGGCTTGCGGTCAGGCGCGGTCGGGGTGCACGCTCAACAGGCCTTGGTGCTAGTGAATTATGGTCATGCCCAAGCAGACGAGTTGCTCGCTTTCGCAAGCACCATTAGTCAGGCAGTGCAGACAACCTTTGGTGTCCGGCTCGAGATTGAGCCGGTGATCGTTTGAGTGACTGAAACGCACTGTCTAGCGCTTAGCCTCTGGTGTGCCCAGCCCGTCTTTACGCGCAACCGTTAGTCAGCGACTGCGGGCAGTCAGGGTGTCAAGCTCTGTAAGGGTCTCGTTAGGTGCTGCTCGGTCGCTGAGTCTTGAACTCAGCTGTTTAGAGCCCAAGAACGGTCTGCATATCTGTTTAGAGTCCAAGAGCGGTCTGCATATCTGTTTAGAGCCCAAGAACGGTCTGCATATCAAACAGACCCGCTTTTTTATCTTTCAAAAACCGCGCCGCACGCAAGCTTCCTTCAGCGTAGCCGGCGCGGCTGCTCGAGCGGTGAGTGATCTCGATACGTTCACCGATGCCGCAAAAATACACTGTATGGTCGCCTACGATATCTCCGCCGCGCACCACTGAAAATCCAATCGTGCCAGTCTCACGTGGCCCGGTGTGGCCCTCGCGTGTCCAAGTGGCGATGTCCTCAAGGGGCTTGCCCCAAGCCTGTGCGACGGTTTCGCCCATTTTTAGCGCGGTACCGGAGGGAGCGTCAACTTTATGGTGATGGTGTGCTTCAAACACTTCGACGTCATAGCCCGAGTTGAGAATACGCGCTGCCATATCTAAGAGCTTAAGTGTTGCATTCACGCCAACGCTCATGTTTGGCGCAAACACCACACCAATTGTTTTTGCAGCCTCAGCGATTGCGGCTTTGCCGGCCTCGTCAAACCCTGTGGTACCAATCACCATGTTGACCCCGTACTGCGCGCAGGCCGCCAAGTGCAACAGTGAACCTTCGGGGCGAGTGAAGTCGATCAGACAGTCGGCGCCTTTGAGCACCGACAGATGCTCTGTGATGAGCACGCCGCTTGGTTTACCTAAAAAGGCGCAGGCGTCTTGGCCAATCATGGGAGAGCTGGCCACATCAAGCGCCGCTGTCAACGTTAGATCGGTTGATTGAGAAACTGACTCAATCAGCATACGGCCCATGCGGCCACTGGCACCAGCAATTGCGATTCGCATCATATTGAGCTTACCTAATGTCATTGATTAGCGCAGCTGCACTGGCGCATCTTCGGGCGCGCCAGGCAAAGCTTGTGGATCGCTCAGAGGCGGCCCGCTTGTTTGCATCTGATCGATACTGACCCCGGGGATGAGCTGAACGGCTGCACTGCCGTCGTTATTCAGGCGCTCATTATCAAGTTTAATTTGCTTGTCTTCACGAACAACCGTACGCACTTCTTCGCGTGCAATTTGAAACGGTTGCATCTCGGGTTGTTCTTCGCCACGCCAGCTTTCGAGTTGAGCACCGTCAAACAGAATTGTGAGTGTGCGTTCTTCGATTTTGCCAGTGCCTGCACGATAATAGTAGGGATAATCCCAGCGGTTACTGTGTAGGGCGCTAGTCAGCATTGGTGTGCCTAAAGCGTAGCGAACTTGTTCGCGTGTCATGCCAGGGCGCAGCAGGCTCACCTGATCTTTGGTGATCCAGTTGCCTTGTTGAACGCTAGCTTTATACGGAAAGCCCCAGCGGCTTGAGCTGCAACCGGCTGCTGCTGCCACCAGTAGGGCGAGCGCCAAGCCTGTGCGCAGGTGCAAAGCAAAAGTATGAAACTTGACCACTGCGAACCTCTATCGGATAAACAGCCAAAGACGTTATCATAAAGGTTTACGCGGTCAAACGTTGGTCTCTCACAGGATCTCGCGGGTTTTTTTGGTGATTTCGCCATAAACGCGTGGGGAAACAGAGCCAAAACGAGGAATTGCCGATGTACACCGAAAACGACCCAAACGACCTTAAAAATGTGGGCTTGAAGGCGACGTTTCCGCGTCTGAAAATACTCGATATTTTTCGTAAATCGGGCGCGCGTCACCTGAGCGCCGAGGACGTCTACCGTGCGTTAATTGGCGAGAGCATCGACATTGGCCTGGCCACCGTATACCGGGTGTTAACGCAGTTTGAGCAGGCCGGCATTTTGGCGCGAAGTCAGTTTGACGGCGGCAAGGCGATTTTCGAGCTCAATGATGGCGATCATCACGATCATTTGATTTGCACACATTGCGGCAAGGTGGCTGAGTTTACTGACGCTGACATTGAAAAACGGCAACATAAGGTCGCGCGTGACAATGGCTTCATTTTAGAAAGTCACGCAATGGTGTTGTATGGGGTCTGTACCACCTGCCACGGGACGGGTCGATAATTGCCCGCTTGGGCTTCGGGCGCCCTGACGAAGCTAGGCGTTGGCTCAGGCTCGGGCGCCCTGACGAAGCCAGGTGTTGACTAAGGCTGCAATAGTTCTTTAGCGTGTTCGCGTGTGGTGCTGGTAATTTTGATGCCCCCCAACATGCGGGCAACCTCTTCGATGCGTTCTGGCGGTTGCAGCAAAGCAATACTGGATTGCGTTTTACCTTTGACATTTTGCTTGCTGACTTGAAAGTGGTACTGGCCACGCGCAGCCACCTGAGGCAAGTGCGTCACGCACAGAACTTGATGACGGGCGCCGAGCTCACGCAGCAAATTACCGACCACCTCAGCGACTGCACCACCAATGCCACTATCCACCTCGTCAAAAATCAAGGTCGGTACGCGTGCTGCACGACTAGCAATGACAGAGAGCGCCAGTGAAATACGGGCGAGTTCACCGCCAGACGCCACTTTTGCCAGAGGACGCGGGGTACTGCCGGCATGGCCTGCGACTAAAAACTCAACCAGATCATGCCCATGGCTTGCGGCTGGGCCCGGGTGCATGGCGATACTGAATTGTCCGCCCTCCATGGCTAGCGTTTGCATGGCCTTGCTGACCTGTTTGCCCAGATCAGTCGCAGCTTTGGCGCGCGCAGCAGACAAGGCGTTAGCCGCGTCTTGGTACTCTGCGTGTCGCGCAACAACCTGCGCTTGTAGTGCTTGAATATCGCTTGATGTTTGCAGTGCGGCGAGTTCGGCCTTGAGCGTTTGCTCAAGTGTATACAAGTCGTCGGGCTCGGTTTTGAATTTACGAGCCAATTCAAAAATTGCGCGTAACCTATTGTCAAGTACGGCCAAGCGGGCCGGATCGAGTTCGGCGCGCGAGACATAATCATTGAGATCCGACACCGCCTCGCTGACGGCGATACGGGCAGAGTCGAGTGCGTCGTAGACTGTTTTTAACTGTGAATCGTGACGCAATAACTGACCAATACGTTGCACGGCTGCACCCAACCGCTGCTGCACCGAGGCTTCATCTTCATCGAGTGAAGCGAGTGTCTGAGCCGCACCATCCAAGAGCGACTGACCATTGGCTAAGCGCGTGTGCTCGGTCGAAATATCGGCCCACTCTGTGGCCCCAAGTGACAAACGCGCAAGCTCGCCGGTTTGCCATTCAAGGCGCTCTCGTGCCTGCGCTAAGCTGCTGGCGTCTTGCTCGGATAACGCTAATTGCTTTTCAACAGCGCGCCACGCTTTAAAGGCGAGTGCGGTGGTTTGCCGTAACGGCTGAAGGTTGCCGTGCGCGTCAAGTAATTCGCGTTGATTATCGGCACGCAACAGGCTTTGATGAGCATGCTGGCCGTGTATGTCAATCAGTTGTTCGCCAATTTCGCGCAGTTGCGTGATTGTGACAACCGAGCCATTGACGTAGGCTCGACTGCGGCCCTGCGCGTCAATGACGCGGCGCAAGACCAGTTCTTGATCGGGGTGTAAATCATGCTCGGTTAGCCACGGGGTGAGTGAATCGGGCGTCTCAAACACCGCGCTGATTTCAGCGCGGCTAGCCCCCTCGCGCAGCATCGACGAATCGGCGCGCTCGCCCAGCGTCAACGCTAGGGCATCAATCAAAATCGATTTACCCGCACCGGTTTCGCCCGAAAAAACGGTAAAACCCGCGTCAAAGCTAATATCGGCTTCGGTGACGATGACGAAGTCTCGGATGTGCAAGCCACGTAGCATGGGCTATTCGGCCTCAGTGCCCGAGCGGGGCATGCGGTTCCAGTCGAGTTTGCGGCGCAGCGTTGAGAAAAAACTATAGCCTGCGGGATGTAAAAACCGAATGCTGTGGGGGGCACGCTGCACCACAATCCGATCGCCCGGCACCAGGTCAGACCAGGTTTGCATATCAAAGTGTACGCTTGCGCCCCCTTCACTGCGGCCCATGGCGGTTAGCGTCATGTTCAGGATCCCATCGGCTGGTATCACAATCGGGCGGTTCGATAGCGTTTGAGGCGCTACAGGGACCAAGACGATGGCGCTGACTTCAGGATGCAGGATCGGGCCGGCCGACGATAACGCGTAGGCGGTTGAGCCTGTTGGGGTGGCCACAATCAAACCGTCGGCTCGTTGTGTGTACATATAGGTATCATTGACTTCGACCCGCACTTCAATCATGCCGCCACGCCCCGAGCGGTTTAGCACCACATCATTCAGAGCGGTTGCGGCAAACATTTGCTTGGTGCCGCGCCAAACCGTTGC
>CAMCII010000068.1 GCA_945874505.1 Bordetella parapertussis
GTCAGTGGGCCTGGCTAAACAGACACTCAACGCGATCGAAGACATGAGCTTGCGTGATGGTTATCGCTATGAACAGGATATGACTGCGGCGATCGCAAAAACCGAAGATGCCAAAGAGGCGCAACGGGCATTCTTAGAAAAGCGTGCGCCGGTGTTTGTGGGACGTTAACTGTAAGGTGCAAAACGGGCGAGACATCATGACAAGTCAGATTGAAGTCTATGCAGGCACGGCCGGCCACTCGGCCTGGTTTAGCAATGACCTTGGGCAAACCTGGGTGCATCCAAATAGTCATTCGGGTATGTATCTGGAGGCACGGGTGTGGTCCTACTGTTCGCACCTTGACGATCCAAACTTGCTTTATGCCGGCACAGATATGGGTTTGTTTCGCTGGGACGAACGCACCACTCGCTGGACTGCGCTCGCTTCACCAATGACTGACATCTGGGCCTTGGCACAAGATCCCGCTGATGCACGTGTGCTGTACGCCGGTACTCGCCCCGCAGCGTTTTATCGCTCGATCGATGCAGGGCTGACCTGGAGCGAGTTACCCGCGCCTGGCATTCAAAAATTTTCAGAGATCAACATGGGCCCCACTCGGGTCACACAGATCTTGTTTGATCCACTCGAGCACAACACCATCTGGGCTGTGGTTGAAATCGGTGGTGTCTATCGCAGCCTCGATCGTGGCAACACCTGGCAGCTTAAAACAGAGGGGCTTGTATCCTGTGACATGCATGGCATCGCGATTGTGCATGATGCCTCAGGGCAGAAGATACTTTATGCCACCACCAACCGCGGCTTGCATCGCAGTGTTGATAACGGCGAGACCTGGGTGTTTGTGCTGCTAGACTCACCCTGGCAATACACCCGCGGGATCACGGTGCAGCAGGGCAACGATTCGGGCTTGTTTTTAACGAATGGCAACGGGCCACCCGGCAGCACAGGCCAATTGTGGCGCAGTCAGGATTATGGTTATACGTGGCATAAGCTCACGTTACCTGGCAACTTGAATAGCACCCCGTGGGCTGTGGCCACGCATCCGCATGATCCCCAACTATTGTTTACCTATACCAACTTGGGGCAACTGTTTCGCAGCACAGATGGCGGCGATCATTGGCAGCGTTTGCCGCACGAGTTTGGTGAGTTACGCACCCTGCACTGGCGTCCGACGCAGTATGCGGCCGATCGACCCGCGCACTCGATTACCGTGCGCCCGCCGGTGACCGCGTAACAGCTGAAGGTTGCTGGAGCGATTCAGCGATTCAGCGATTCAGCGATTCAGCGATTCAGCGATTCAGAGATTCAGAGATTCAGAGATTCAGAGATTCAGAGATTCAGAGATTCAGAAATTCAGAAATTCAGAAATTCAGCGATTCAGCGATTCAGCGATTCAGAGATTCAGAAATTCAGAAATTCAGAAATTCAGAAATTCAGCGATTCAGCGATTCAGCGATTCAGCGATTCAGCGATTCAGCGACACGCTTTAAGTTAGGCAGCTCAGCAAACCACGCTTCAGCAACAAGCGAAGCCGTCGCGTGAGCTCTTACAAAGCGCGTCCGATTGCGTCGCCCTCAGCGGTCGCGGCAAGAATGTTTCTTGCGGCGCGGCAGTCACCAATTAAGTGCACCTCGACACCAGCGGCTTTGAGTGGCGCAGCCAACTCATCATTGGGTTGTCTGGGCGTTGAATAAGCAAAGAACGCCACGTTTTCGATACCCTTTAAAGCACCACCATAAATACTGACGTATTGCAGTGTCGCTTCATTTTCAAAGGTGTCAGTCCAGCGCGGTTCGACCGCATAGAGCACGTTGATATCTTTTTCATGAAACCTTCGATAGATGCCTTGACGCGTCACCAGTGCGACCTCATCGGCAATCGTTGCGCGCGGTGTCATCACCACAACGCGATCAAACAGGGTGTGCAGGCGTTCAGCCGCAGCGTAAGTGCCTTCGGTGTGATCCATATCCAAAATCACAGCGGTCCCTGATTGTCGCTGGGTGACGCCTTCAAGCTCGCTCATGGCGCGACGCAGATCAGGAATCCAACCCTCTTGGCGCAACGCCTCAGGTAGCATGCGCGGCCAAATCATTGTTGAACCCGTGGCAAGCACCACCGCCTCGGGCTGATATTGCAAAATCGTCTCAAGCGTTGCGTCTTGATTGAGCTGATAGTCAACGCCTACACGCGCCCCTTCAACATACTGATAGTCGTAAATGCTGCTCAAATCCTCGCCGCCGGGTAGTGATACCAACTGACGCACTTTGCCACCAACCTCTAAGGCACGCGTCATCAGTGTCACGTGATGCCCACGTGCAGCAGCGATCCAGGCGGCTTCAAGCCCCGCGACACCACTGCCCACCACTACCACCCGTTTTTTAACGGCTGCCGGCGTGAACACCTCGTCTAGCTCATCAGGCATCGCCACCCGCGGATTATTGTCGCAAGCGATTGGTGCGTGACCAACGATTGTTTTCCAGCAAGTATTGCCGCCTACGCAATACCGAATCCGTGAGGCTTGCCCCAACTGTGCTTTACGCGACCAGGCCGCATCCGTGATCAGTGCACGCCCAATCCCCACCAACTCAGCCTCGCCCTGCTCAATGATGGCATCTGCTTGCGCGGGGTCATTGATACGACCCAGTGCCATCACTGGCACCTGACCCACCGACGCCTTCAAGGCCTTCAAGGTCGGTGCATAGGGATTGCGTTCTTTATTCGCATCCGGGATATGCAGTTCGAGCGTTCTGGCATGCGCGCCTTGGGCAAAGCAAACATAGTCGATCAAGCCTGTCTGCGTCACGCGAGTCGCAATTTTTGCAGCAGCCGCATGATCAATACTACCTTCTATGCCATCGTTGCTCGGCAACTTAATTCCCAAAATAAAATCAGTCCCGACCCGCTCACGCACGAGCTTGATCATCTCAAGCACCAAGCGCATGCGGTTCTCAAAACCGCCACCATAGGCATCGGTGCGTGTGTTCGAGTAGGCCGACATAAACTGATGAAACAAATGCCCGTGGCCCGCCGAAAATTCAACCCCGCTAAAGCCACAGCGCTTCACCCGCGCGGCTGACTCAACAAAATGACCCAACAAGGTCGAGATCTCGTCGGCCGACAAGACATGCGGCATCGTCCAGCTAATGTCATCGGGTAAAGGCGAGGCGCCGATAGCTTCGTAATTTCTACCGGGGGCATGACGCCCGCGCCCAGCATCTTGTATTTGCGCAATGAGTCTGCAGTCTTCAGCTTCAACCGCTTTGGCCCAACGCGTCAGGCTCTCTTCGGCATGCGCATTCCAGGCACGCACACGGGTCGCAACCTTTTGATGCGGCGCCACCGCAAGAGGCTCAGTCACCAACATCGCCGCGCCACCGCGGGCGCGATTCAGGTGATACTGAATCAGGCGGTCAGTGGCACGCCCATCGGCACCGGTCACCGTGGTCATTGACGGATGCACAATACGATTACGCAAGCGTCTGCCTGCTAATTCAAGTGGAGAAAACAAACTGGCGTACGGGTTCATGGCTGTCTCGGTGATACAAAGTCTTGTTGTTTTTGATCTCTATGCGCGTCGATTCCGTCCTTTGCAACCAAAACGATCTCGACGTTCTTGCTACTGTAATCTACTGTGGCGCTAATTTCAGCAAGTTCCACTTTTGGCTGTTGGTTTTCCATTCGAGGCGAACTCCGAGTCTGTTGACTTACCTGCACCTAGAAAGAATCGCGAACTAAGTAGCCATCACCTCTTGATCGCTTGACACAAAGCTTGCCCAGCATTACGTTGATACCAAACTACAACTTTATTCTGGAGACCACCATGAGCCAAGCTCAGCCTGTCCGCTTTCCGATTTTGACCCCCGAAGAAATGAGCCCGCGCCAGAAAGAGGTGGCTGCGGCCATTGCCGGAGGCCCTCGCGGCGGCATTCGCGGCCCTTTTTTAGCCTTGATTCATAACCCTGAACTCGCCAATCGCGTTCAGCAGTTAGGCGAACACCTACGCTATGGCAATACGTTAAGCCTGGCTCACATCGAACTGATTGTGTTGACTGTCGCCCGTCACTGGAACTGTCAGTACGAATGGTTTGCGCACGAACGTATCGCCCGCAGCACGACCGATTTAGCCGATGGCATCATCAAGGCACTGGCGCTCGGCCAAACGCCGCCCAATATGACCGCCGAGCAAAACACCTTACATTTGCTGGCCAAAGAGTCGCTTGCTAATGGTGAGCCAAGCGATGCCATCTATGAGCAAGCCGCCAAGTTTTTTGGTCGCGCGGGCGTGTTAGATGCCCTGGCGCTGACGGGCTACTACAGCATGGTGGCAATGTTCTTGAACACCGCAAAGATTCCGTTGCCAGATGGCACCCCGATTCCGCTGCAACCTTTAAACAAATAAGGCTTTCCAAGACGAACGCTGGTCTCATATCCCTCATGGCGAGTTCGACAACCAACCTCGTCATCTGGGGGCATCTGATTGAGGCCTAACTTGACAGACCCAGTCAGCAGGCGCACAAGACGCTTTATGCGCTTAGGCAAACAGGTATCCTGACCTCCCTCAGGAGTTAGTCGTTATTTTGGCAAGGAATGTTGTATAACGCTTGCTGTTGACGCTTGCTCGAGCGTCGTATCAGACCTTGCCCGCGTGACCATTCTTTTAGCCTTTTGCACCGTCTTCGCCCTATTGCTCGCAGCCTATGCGCTCGGGCATTATTTTTGTGGCCTTGTTTTTTTGACACGTCGTGTCAGCCCGCGTGACTTTGCGTTGGGCGGGCAAGAGCCGATCTCTGTGCTAGTGCCCGCGCGCAACGAGGGCGCACTTGCCATCGCCGCGCTTGAGTCGCTGCTCGCGCAAGATCACGCGGGCCCGGTCGATATCTATCTGCTCGTCAACGACAGTCACGACACCTCAATCCCCTTCTTACGGCAACTGTTTATACAACGACAAGAACGCTCTGTCGTCGCACAACTCGACGCGATCCTCACAACAGGAACACTCGTCGGCACTACGCCTATTTACACACTCAGCACACGCGGCAATAAAACCCTATATTTAGCGCTGGCAGGCGTCGACCCCAAAAGCGAAAAAATCAACTGGCTTGTTACGCAGTTGGATACGCCCTATGTTGCGATACTCGACTGTGATCACCAAGCGCAAGCCGATTGGCTGCGTACTTCAATCCTTTTGTTAAACGAGCAATCTGCAGCGATTGTTCAAGGTCGTCGACAGCCTTTACAGGCAAAGGGCTTTTTCAGCTTTTGGGATTCATTGCATCAACACGTCGGTTGCGAACTCTTTAACTCCGCATTTACACGGCTCGGTCTGACTGTCTTTTTTACTGGGACCACGGCAGTCATGCGCACCGCGCTCTTGAAGTCGTCGCCCCTCACCCATTGCCTCACCGAAGATATTGACCTGAGCTATGGCCTGTTTATGCGCGGGCTCAAGGTTGTGGCCAATCGCGACAGCGGGTCGCGCGAAGAAACCTCACCCGATTTGTACAGTTTTTTAGCGCGCCGCAGACGCTGGGCAAGTGGCCACACGACCGCTTTTTTTAAACACTTGTCACTGCTACCTGACGCACCCGTTCGTGCGAAAGATCGACTTCAGTTTCTATTTCACGGCACCCATTATTTAATCGTGCTTGGGGTGTTTGTTTTGCATGCACTGATTGGCGTGTATTTTTTCAACGAGTTGTCGTGGCTTTCACAAACCACAGCCTTAAGCGCAAGTTTGATCGTGGCGCTAGGCATCGCCAGTACTCAACGCACAAGGCAAGCTGCAACGCGTATGCTTGAAGTGTTGCTGCTTTGGGCTTGGTTTGCGCCGGCGTTGATCGTACTCATGAACGTATTGCATGCCGCCCTTGTTGGCGACCTGACTCGCGCAGCTTTACCTCTTCATGGCGCGGTGCAAGTCATCGGGCTTATTGGTCTGTGCGCGCCCATCATTGTTTTATTAGCGGGCTTAGTGGGCTTTAGCCAGGCGACTCTACGCACCGTGATTAAAAGCGTGGTCACCTACCCTGTGGCTTTCTACCTAGATATCGCAGGCATCTTGCTTGGCCTGTTAGATTGCCTGACAGGGCAAAATCGCTGGCGTGCTGTGTCTCGTGCGCACCATCAGGCAGCACCGTCAGCTGAGGGTCTCACCGCCACGATTCACACCCCCACCAAGCTGCGCAATTCAAGCTCTAAAATACGGTAGCGAATCCAATCCCAAGTCCCACCGCAACGACTTTACACATCGCAACACTCGCTGGCTTGAGTCTACCCGCTACGACCTTTTTTTCTGGGATTCCCACCATGCTTCGGCCCGCACTCTTTTTCGGTTTAGTGATTTTTGCTGTTGGCGTGCTGTATCGACCAAGCAGTTCGCTCCCCGCGGCACCAGTCGCCTGCACAGCACAACAGTTTGATACCGACCCTTGGATCGTCCCGTTCAAAAAAGAATCGAGCTATTGCACGCAGACGCCAAGCGCTGCCCCTATGACAGGTAGTCGCTCAGGCAACTTCAAAGCGCTACGCACCGATGCCTTCAAAACCATCGATTCAACCTACTGGGATCGGATGGACACCACGTTCTTTTGTAATCAAGCCGTGTTTTCTCCGAACAATATCGTGCAAATGCCCGAGGGCGGGGTCAAGCTCAACATCGAACGCGAAGCCGCACAAGACCGTGCTTACACCGCCGCCGACCTCACCACCAAAGATACCCCAGAGGCTCACTTTAAGTTTGGTCGTTTCGAAACTGTCTTCAAGCCCACTAAAGAGCCCGGCGTGGTGTCAAGTTTTTTTCTATATCGCTTTGATCCATGGCAAGAGATCGACACCGAATTTTTAGGCAACGACACCACCAAGATCTTGCTCAACGTTTTTTATAATCCAGGGCAACCTGGCGATACATATAACTACGGCTTACGCGGCACCCCTGTTGTGATTGACCTTGGCTTTGATGCTTCACTTGAGTTTCACCGTTACGCGATCGAATGGGAGCCTGATGAAATTCGCTGGTTTGTCGACGACAAACTGATTCACGTTCGCAAAGCTGGTGCTCCTACCCCAATTCCAAAATTGCCGATGCGCTTTCACGTCAACACCTGGCCGATCTGCAGTGAAGAGCTTGCCGGAAAATTCTCTCCTACCCGCGACTCGATGGGCTCTGAATTAAAGTCTGTGACGATTTCACAATGGGTACCCCCGCCACAAAAGCGCCTGATGGATTTTTTCAGCTCTTTGAAATGGTGGGGTAGCGACGCTGACTGGCGACAGTCTGCACCTTGGTTACAGAGGTAATCAATCTTCAACTTTCCGCAATTGCAGTTGCAGAGATAATTAATCTTCAACTTTCCACAACTGCAAAAATAAATCCTCAAATACAAGCGTTGTCTTTACTTGATTATTTTTTTCTAGCGCATGGCGAAACTGATCAGTCGGGCTATATAAGTACACAGCGCCGTGGTGCTCCGGCAGCCTCCAAGTCGACTCCTGTGCAATCGGCACGAGCTGCAGCTTAGCCTCGGGCCTCAAGATATTTGCCAAAGCAAACAGATTGCCGGGATGATGTCGTTCTTGGTTGCCCACAATCAAGGGGTTCGCCGATTGATTGATGATCTGAGCCACCTCAGGCAAGCTGATACTCAGCGATTTGGTCCATGGGGCTTGCTGCCGTGCATGCCTGATATTGGTGGCCAGCGCCAACACGACCAGACACAACACGCTCAACCAAACCAAAGCTTTTAGTACGCTGTGACGGCTGCACACGCGGTTACGGTCGCCTATACGTTCAGTGACCGAGATCAAACTCACGTACGCGAACGCCCGATCCAGCGCAAGCGCCAACACCGCAATCACTCCCAACCACACAGGCATCAAATAACGCGCGTTTGATGAGCGAATCCCTCCAAACAACAAATCGGGCACTAATAGCATGGCTGTTGGCAGCACGAGCAACAACAAAAGATAGAGGCGCGTTTCGCGCCCGGTGTTTCTCAATACCCACACCGCCGCGCAGGCGACGGCAGTAGTGCAAGCGACAGAGGCCGCAATCGGCAACCATTGATCTTGCACAACGTCTGGCCAAAAATCAAAGACATTGCGTGTGACGTTCAACGATAAGATTCTAAGTACGGCGGTGCGAGGGATCACAATCACTGACGACCAGGCCATTGAGGCACTAAAGGCGTCAAAGTTTCGCAGCAGGTTCAGCGCCCAGGGTAAGAACAATAAGCCAACGGTGCTCAGGCTCACGATAAAACCGTACAAGGCTCGCGTCCATTGCAAACGCGTCACGAAGGCGACATACAACACCTGAACCAGTATTAAAGCCACGGTTGACAGCGAGGTGTAGACAGCCACTAGCATGCAACACCCGTAGAGCAGCCAAGCGCGCCGCGCTGTCGATACAGACTCTGCGCTTAAACGCATGGCACGTAACAGCGCCGCGCTGGATACTAATAAGGCAAGCGACCATAAGGCATATTCGCGCGCCTCTTGGGCATACAAAATGAACAGCGGCGATACGCACATCAATAACAACGCCAGCGCCGCCGCCCGGCGACTTGCTGTTAGTTCACGCAGCAGCCAGTACATCGCCACTAAGCTCAGCGCACTGAACAGCACCGAGAGCATGCGTAAGACATACACCGAGTCACCCCAAAGGTCGACCCAGACTCTGGCCAGCAGGTAGTAGAGGGGGGGATGCTGCGGATCATGGCGTGCCAGATCCCCGATTAGCGTGAGCACCGACGTCGCGTGCTGCACTTGTTGGTACTGCAGCACTTGGCTCACCGCCACGACCTGGCCGGTATACAGGCCCTGCATTTGCGCTGCCATCGCTGCACCCGCTGCCAGCACTCGGGTCGCCACCTCGTCATGCCAAACGATTTTGTGCTCAAGGCCATACAGCCGAAGACATACTCCCAAAAGCACCAGGCCCGCGACCAAAACAACCGTCTTATTAGGGTTCACATGAATAGACAAAGCTGCACCAAACGCACAAAATCGCAGAGTATCAGAACTACAAGAAAACACGGGATAACGCCATGATTTACAAATTTTCTGGCAAAGCACTGCTGACCGTTGGCGCACTCTTGCTCGCGCCCCTTCTCGCTTTCGCCCAACAAACCGCCCCCGCCGGCCTCGCAAACACAACGGTCGCCTCAAGCCCGGCTACCCCTGCGTGGCCAACCAAGCCGATTCGGATTGTCGTGCCCTTTGGCGCGGGGTCGTTTACAGACATTGCCGCGCGCACCGTCGGGGCCGAGCTTTCAACCAAACTAGGGCAGCCCATTATTGTTGAAACCAAAGGTGGCGCAGGCAGCACCCTTGGCACTGACATAGTTGCTAAAGCAGCCCCTGATGGCTATACCTTTTTAGTCACCGACAACTCGTTTGCAGTGTCTTCGGCGCTTTATGAAAAACTGCCCTACTCACCTAAAGACCTGGTCCAGGTGTCGTTACTTGCCGACGCCCCCGCGGTTTTAGTGGGTCGCCCGGGCTTGGCTGCGAAAACCTTAAAAGAGGTCGTTGAGCTGGCACGCAGCACCCCTGGCGGCTTAACCTTTGGCTCAGGCGGACAAGGCTCGTCGGCCCATCTGGCGATGGAAGCCTTTTTATTACAAAACAAGCTACAACTCGTGCATGTGCCCTTCAAAGGTATCGCACCAGCCTTGATGGAAGTGGCGGCCGATCGGGTCGACATTGCCATCAGTAGCGTCGGCACCGCAAGCGCCTACATTAAGGATAATCGTCTGCTTGGCTTAGCCGTCAGCAGCGAAAAACGCCATCCCAATATGCCGAACGTACCCACGTTTACTGAGGCAGGCTTTTCAAGCTACAAGATGATGTATTGGTTTGGCATGATGGCACCTGCCGGCACCCCGCCTGCAATCATTGACCGCATGCAAAAAGAGATCGTCAAAGCCGTTGCCACCCCAAAAGTTGTTGAGGTGTTTGCGGCGACTGGTGTACGGGCCATCTCAACCTCGCCGGCCACATTTACCAAGATGGTACAAAGTGAGACGACGCTGTGGTCTGAAGTGATCACGCGGGCAAAGATCAAGCCTGAATAAGGCGAGGTCGCACCTGAGGCAACGGCGATCCGACGAGCGCTGAGCGGTGCAATGAAGAAGTAGGATCTGCCTGATCCTTTACACTTATATCTACCAGCACAAATAAAAATATACCTACATCTATCAACGATTTTAGGTAGTAGGCTCTAGCTGAGCCTTTACCTTTTACGCCTTTACCTTTTGCGACCCGCCGGAGCCCCTCTCGTGTCATTTGATTTAAACGAAAAAGTTGCCTTTACTGCCCCTGCTAACGCTTGCGACGCCCACTTTCATGTGTTCGGCCCGGCAGACAAATATCCATATGGCTCTGATCAACTGCGCTACGCGCCACCACTCGCACCTCTGTCTGAATATCTACAGTTAGCCAAACACCTTGGCCTCACGCGTTATGTGTTTGTGCAACCAAGCGCCTATGGTCGCGACAACAGTTGCATGCTCGACGCCATGCGCGAAGTTGGTATCACCCAATCACGCGGCATCGTTGATATCGATGAAGATGCACCAGATTCACTGTTAGCCGAAATGGATGCCCTGGGCGTGCGCGGCGTACGCATCAACTACAGCCCGATTCATCCCTACGAGCCCGGCTTATCCAAAAAAATGCAGCCACGTATTGAGCGTATCGCCGCGCGTTGTAAAGAGCTGGGCTGGCACCTTGATTTCTTGCTGCCTGGTTGGCTCACGACAGAAATGATCCCCTTGATGAAGACACTGCCCGTGCCGTTTTCAATGGCGCACATGGGTATGAACCTTGCCAAAGACGGCCCTGACGCGCCCGGCTTTAAAGCCTTGCTCGAGCTGATGAACTACGGCGATCGCAAAGCCTACATCAAGTTCACCGGTACCTATCGCATGTCTAAAGTGCCTCACTTTACTGATGCCGACCCGCTCGCTCAAGCACTGATCAAAACCGCGCCTGATCGCATCATCTGGGGCAGCGATTATCCACATCTATCGTTTGGCGAGAATAGTTCGATTGAGTTGTTCAATTTGTTAGCGCGCTGGACGAGTGATGAGAGCGTGCGTAAGTTGATTCTTGCTGACAATCCGGCAAGGTTGTTTGGATATTAATTTGGGTGGGAAGTGTTTTGAAAAGTCGATCACAAGCAATGCAGACCGATTCTATTTTTATCGAGGAGCTTGACTGCTCTCGCACGGGTTTGAGCAGCAAATTACCTCTTGTGTTTCATACAACGTTTGATAACGAAGACGGTAATCTTTCGATTAGTGTGCCGTCCTTAGGGATTGATGTATTCGCCAAAACTCGCGCAGCACTCTTAACCGAACTCGAAGAAGTGATCCCTGTTTTATGGGCCGAGTATGCAAAGGCAGATGCAGCCTTGCTTACGACCTCTGCTCAGGGACTCAAAACAGCACTTCTGCAGGCTTTCAGCGAAACTACAATTGCGTAGTTAACGAAGCGAGGCGCTCTTCAATCGTCTTAAAAAGAGGCCTATGCTTCACGAGCGGTGCGAAGCATTGCGCGCACAATTCTTGCGCCGCCTGCAAGGCGGCACGTTGTTGGTCGGTAAGACCTGAGTCGCGATCCACCCGCTCAAGTAACTCTTCAAACAAACATCCAAACGCACGAACTTCTATCTGCTCAAGCGCCTGCGCAACAGCTCGGTCGCTTTGGTCGTAAAAAGCCGCCGCACCAAAATCACCTAACACCGCGTGGCCATCAGCACCGATTAGGGTGTTGTGCGCATACAGATCGCCATGCGTGAGTCCAAGGCTATGCAACTGACGCGCTAAGCTCGCAACCCCATACGCCACGCGCAACGCGTCGTGCAAACTAAAGCGCATGTCAGCGGCATACACATCGCGGGTACACGATTGCAAACTTGGTGGGGCTGCCAGATTTCGATAACTTGAATCGACAAGTTGCATCACCAAGGCTTCAGTCTTCTCTGGATGTCCCGTCACCTTACCCAGCAGGTTGATGAGATACGGATGCGATCCCGCACTTAAATACGCTGCAATCTCGCTGTGCGGCAAGCCATCGCTCGTCAACGCACCTTTAAAGACCTTGACCGCAACCTCTTGCGACCCACCTTCAAGCGCAGCTTGATAAATCACACCTGAGGCACCTTCACCAAGCTTTTGTTTAAGCTGAAGAGTAGCCCAGGGGATTTGAGCCAAGTCAACGCGACCAATTCCGTCAGCTTGATTTTGCTCAGTACCGATTTTCGGGCTGATGACCGGCTTAGAAACGGCGCTCAAGGGAGCTTCTCGTGATTGCGCTTGTGTCAACGCCCGAGTCTCAGCCGCCGCGCAAACCGGATTCCCCGAATACCCCAGCCACGACAGCCTTGGCATACTCAACAACC
>CAMCII010000069.1 GCA_945874505.1 Bordetella parapertussis
GTGCTGACCTGCATGATTTTTGCAGCGGTATCAGGCTCGAGCGTGGCAACGACCTTTGCCATTGGCGCCATCTTGATCCCCGCCTTGGTTAAGCATGGTTACCCGTCTAATTACGCGGCAGCCCTGCAGGCAACCAGCGCAGAACTTGGCGTGGTGATTCCGCCTTCGATCCCATTGATTTTGTACGGTGTCGCTGCTGAAGTGTCAATTGGCGAGTTGTTTATTGCAGGTTTTGGGCCTGGCATTTTTATCGGCGGCTCTTTGATGCTGTTTGTGCATCTTTATTGCCGCTTTAAAGGGTGGGGCAAAAACGATGGCGTGGGCCGTTTGAGTTTTGGTCGTGCCACCATTGAGGCAGCTTGGGCGTTATTGATGCCGGTCATTATTTTGGGTGGCATTTACGGGGGCGTGTTCACGCCAACAGAAGCCTCAGCCGTTGCCGTGTTCTACGCCTTGTTGATCGGCATGGTGATGTATGGCGAAATCAAATTTCGCGATATCTTACCCATCCTTAAAAAGTCGGTCGTATCCAGCGCAGTGATTATGTTCATTATTGCAAACGCTGGGTTGTTCGCCTTCTTGTTAACACGTGCAGGCGTGCCCGATGCGATCGGTCGCTGGCTTGAAGCCGTGCTGCAGTCACCTGCTATGTTCTTACTGGGTGTCAATGCCGCGCTGTTTATCATCGGGATGTTTATCGAGACCGGTGCCGCGATTATTGTTTTGGCACCCATCTTAGCCCCCGTTGCCATGCACTTCGGTATCGATCCCGTGCATTTTGGCTTGGTGATGGTGGTGAACTTAGCACTAGGCATGATTACCCCACCTTTCGGTGTGAACCTGTTTGCCGCGTGTACGGTGGCCAAACTATCACTCGATCAAGTCATCAGCCGCCTATGGCCCTTCGTGATCGTGGTGCTGTGTTGCTTAATGGTGATCACCTACGTGCCCGTGCTGTCACTGGGCTTGAGGGATTTGGTTTATCGGTAAGGGTTGTGAGCTTGCCGCGCGCTCTGAGTGGAGTGCGCGGTTAGTGGATAATTCCCGTACGGTAAATTGAATTGGTTGTTTGCCAAGATTTCAATAAACTTTCCCGATCGGGAATTAATCACTTTTTGGTCTATTTTGAAAAGCAATTTCGATTGCTTGAGCAATCGCTTCCCAAACTCCCGGTTCTGTCAGTATCTTAATTTCTTTAGCTAGAATATTTGAGAGCTTGCCATGAGTGGCTTGAGCTGACCGAATGACGCGATCAAGTTGCATATCGGGCATTTCGATAAGATCTTTGTTTGCTGACCTTGCCTGCGCGTGGCTGCGCAGGTAGCGCGACTCGTCTCGCATGTCTTGAAGAATCGTCCGCTGTAGCAGACCCGCTAAATAGACTACGTGCTTCGTTAAATCTGGGTAACGCCAGGTATGTCGGGCTTGGTCGTCACCTTGAAAGACAAAATTAGACGTCATCCCATCTGGGTAGGTTGTTTGGGCCGCGACGAGCTCATACATGCCTGCTAAAGATTGCATAAGAGGGCGTGAGATCTCGTCGAGAATCCGGGCGTAAGCACGGCGCTCAATAGGATCGCTTGTAATTAAAGACGACACCGGAAGAATCATCGGGTCTTTCACGATACCATCGCGTCGCAAGACATCGTTAATCAGAAAACGATGGACCCGCCCATTGCCATCGGCGAGTGGATGGATATACACAAAGCCAAAGGCCGCCACAGCACTTCGCATCACCGGCGATTGCCCTTCGGTACGCTCTAAAAAGGTAACCAAGCCCTCGAGCATGGTAGTTAAATCCTCGGGTGGCGGTGCGACATAATGGATGACCTCTTGGTAGCGCGCAATTTCACCGACGAAGACGGGTGATTGGCGAACGCCAAAACGTTGCAAACTGGTGCGTTTACCTAGAATTTCGGCTTGCAAATTTGCGAGTGTTGCCTGATCAAGAGGCCATGCGCCTTGGCCGGTTCGACGAGAAAGCACGTCAGCAAAACGCTGAACACGATCAGATTGATCGGCCTCGCCTTCGATGGCGAAACTCGATTTACTTTCGCGCAGCGTCATCCAGACTGCAGAGCGCATCAATACATCGTCGCCAAACTCTAGCGCCAGCTCTGCTAACAGGCTCTTGACGTCTATGTTTATCGCTCTCAGTGCGTTTGTTGTTTTGCAAACAAGAGGGCAGAAAGCGCGGGTACCCGGAAGATTATCCCTGACGCGCCAGCGACGGTTCAACACCGAGTGTTCGGGTGAGGCGACGACAACTTTATTACCATCGAGCACGTCAACGTAGGCACCGAGGATTTTTGCGTGAACGTCTAACGCTTGCCCCGTGATGAACTCATACAGAAAGCCCGCACGCTTCGCGTATTGACCAGAAGGCTCATCTGCTACCCAAGTGCTCAATTCATGCGGATGAATTTTTGTAAAAAGTTGTGACAACAAGGCCAGATTAGGCACTTCGTGCTTGAGATGAAAAGTCAGATGCCCCCGCAACGTTGCGTTTGGGCGCATACTTTCTAAGTATGTCTCAGTCGTTTGAACATCTGAAATTTGAGTCGCACGCCTGCTACCAAGCCGGCTGACTGTCGGCAAAGGGATCACCGGTTCGACGCCATAATGAGCCGCTAACCAAGCCGCACCGAGTAAATTTTCATTATCCATGAACTCATTATGTATAAAAACGATAATAAATGCAAAATTTCGTTAATAAAATTAGATTTTTGTTAAAAAACGATAATGGCAATCTGAGAGCAGGCTAAGTCGCCGTAGCACATTCGATCGCCACCGGATAAGCACCGTTAACCTTCGCACCTAGGATAACGATTTCGACCGCGGTACCATCTTCAGCATAACTAATATTGGTACACCAGTCTTGCGAAACCTCGCGATGAATTGGTTTATCCGATAGGCGGACAACGAGGATATCGTCACCGTCGTAGTAAGTAGCCCGCATGTTTTTCCTCCCAACGATCAAGTGCTTCTTGCATGCATAACCAGCCTTCAGGCGTTCCGCCGATCACTTTCGCGACACGCACAGCCATCTCGGCCGTTAAAGCACGCTTCTCGTGAAGCAGATCAGACACGGTGAGTCCGCTGACACCAAGAAGACTAGCCAAAGTCGCTTGAGTGATCCCTAATTCAGGCAACACGTCTTCTCTCAGCACAGCACCTGGGTGAGTGGGTTTGCGATTCGGATTACGTAACGATTTCATCAGTGGTCACCTATTTCGCGTTCACTCAAGGCAATGCGATGCTCACAAAACAGAGGTGTACCGGGCTTAGGGAGGTTTAACTCTGGGATGGTGTCTTCGGTAACACTCCAGACTTCAGAATCCCCCTGCGTGAAGCTTGTACGAATCATCCACATCCATATTTCGGTAAGCGCCTCGAGAAGGCCAAGGGCTCCGTTTTCTAGTCGAATAATTGAACTTTGCGTCGTGGGGGCAACAATCACGAATTGGTGGCTATCCGTCTCTTGGGAAAGGTACGCCAACATCATTTGACCTTGCTTCGTCTTGGTCAGATAGACAATCGGCTGTTCAGCTTCGTAGAGCACCCGTTCGATCGGTAGTGGGTATTCGAAGATGCCTTCAAGGATCCGGTTCTCTGTTTTAATGACTAAATTCATGACGTTACTAGGCGATAGAGGTTTTAGCAGTCTACCGATTTGAGCGTAAGTAGGTGTTTCAAAACTTGATGCACTTGTTACAAATTGTGCTTGGTAAAGTGCGTCACGCGAGCGGTTGTTCAGACAGGCTGAGCTTTTATGGGTTCGTCCAAAAAAATAGCGTATTGGCTTGAGGCTACAGGGCGCGACCAAATTTCGATAAAAACAGGCAACTTTGGGCAAAAGGTATGTCATTACACCCTGATCATCGTAAAATATAGTTTACTTCCTTCTGGCCGTTATATCGCCGTGAACAAACGGATGACACTTATGCTTTAAGGTGACCTATTGATGAACAGAATTACGTTAGAAGCAGGTAAACGAGGTGGTAAGCCTTGCATACGGGGTCTACGCATCACGGTATATGACGTGCTTGCAATGCTTGCTGATGGAATCAGCACGCAAGAGATACTTGAAGACTTTCCAGAGCTTGAATTAGCTGATATTTTTGCGGTGTTATCGTTTGCTGCAGATCGAGAGCACAGGGTTCATTCGCTGGCCGTTCAATGAAGTTACTGTTAGACGAGAACTTGTCTAGACTCCTAGTGCCATTTTTGCAGCACTTATACCCTGGCACGTCACAAGTTGTGCTGTTGGGGTTGGAATCCGCTTCCGATAGGGTAATTTGGCAGACCGCCAAAGATGATGAGTACGTGGTTGTTACGCGAGATGCTGACTTTGAAGAGTTGTCGATCGTTTTGGGGCAACCACCCAAACTGATTTGGCTAAAAGTTAAAAATCAATCACGAGCAACAACGTTAAAAATTCTTAACGACAATCACGGCTTAATCGAAGATGCATTGATAGCAAAAAATTTAGCTTGTGTTGAGCTAACAAATATCGTGAGTTCAGAATAACTCGCGCCATCGTCTTTACCTCAAGCTATACCCTCAACGATGCATTAAAAAACTGAGCCCAGCTCGCCGAAGGCGTCGGGTACATCAACCATGCAAACCTTGCGCGGGCAACCGGTAACGCTAGGCGGCGCGTTATCAAACCTTGTTTCTCGGTCGTACTGGCAATACAGCCGTTGGATTGACTCAATCTTCTTCACAAAGCGTCGGGCGCGTCGGTTAAAAGTGTTTAACCTAGCGTCGCGTGCTCAGGCCGCTCATGCTCACCTTGATTGCGGGCAATTGAGCGACTGCAATCGCCAGTTCTGTCAAAAATTCATTTTGCATGGCGAAAATATGTATGGCGAATTGTGCGCTCCAAACCAAGATCACCGCTGGGGCAGCTTTACAAAAGTCACGCTGATGGCAATGGCGCTTCATCAGTACCCAAACTTCGCGCATTACCGGCGCGCCTTGTCAAAGCATTCGGGTAACTTCATCCGCGAGGCCAACCACGCCGAAAAAGCTGGCTGTTTTGTCGAGCGGTTTGAATTTGCCAACCATACGCCCGACATCGTGGCGATTCATCGCTCGCTTAAGGTCAGATCTTACGGTTTGGTGGTTGATGCGCTGGTGCTGCGCGTCGGCGCCTTAGGTGGAGCACCGCAAACCCTGAGCAAACTCGTCGAACCCGAGTGCCCCCGGCATTGGGAGTGTTTATTTGGTGTGTTTGCCCCTAAGCCCGGATATCGCCAGGGCGAGGTGCAAACCGACCAATAGTTATTGGGTTATGCCAGATTGCACCGAATCAATAATTCTGTGATTTGTCGGGATTTTATTGGGCATGGGGCGTATGTGGATCAGGGCATCATGAAGCATTTACATGTGCAATTAACGCGTTGGGTGCTCGAGCCTGATAACCCGCTGACACAAGGCGTTGAATATTTTAATTATGGCGTCGTTGAACGCGGCGGCAACGGTTTGTTTTTTTGGAAGAAAAAAGGCCTGTTTGCGCCGTGCGTGAAGCACGGTCAAATCGATCAGTTTGTCATGAGCTGTCGGGTCGTAGGGCTCGATGTTGAGTTTGCTGCGGTGTCCGGATTGGTTGCACGCATGCGCGCAACCGAAGACGTACCCGTTATGGCGTTAAGTGTAGTGACAGACGCCAACCAGCTATCGCGCTCGATTTGGTCGAATTGCGGGTTTTTGTTGGCAGGCGATCAGTATGTGCTGCTTTCTTGGGTGGTTGGGGTGCCAAAGCCTGCTCATATTAAGTTCGCTGCAGTTTAAGACGTAAAAAGGGCGAGGGCAGACTCTTAATCAGCTTCGAAAGCTGACGCCGTTTGCCTATTTAGCCACAGGAGGCGGTTCGTTGAATCGTTAATTGAAAGCCTAAAGCTTTAATCACTTTTAGTAATGTATCTGAACTGGGCGCGCGTTCTCCCGAAAGACTTTTGTAAAGGCTTTCGCGAGAAAGCCCAGTGTCGCGCGCTAGCTGACTCATGCCGCGGGCACGGGCGATGTCCCCTAAAGCGGCGCCTAAAAGGACTATATCGCCTGATTCGAGGATGAAACGAAGATACTCAGCAATGTCCTCTTCGGTCTCTAGGTAATTAGCTGCGTCAAATGGGCGTGTTTTTATCTTTGTCATGATTCAAGCTCCTTTGCAATTGCTTGCGCTTCGCTCACATCTTTCTTTTGAGTTGATTTGTTACCACCGCCAAGCATCAGGATGATGGTACCCGCTTGATGAAGGTAGTACATCCGCCAACCTGCACCGAAAAACTCCCTCATTTCCCAAACGTTAGAGCCCACAGCTTTGACATCGCCTAAGTTACCTAAAGATGCTTTTCTAATACGGGCAACCAGCCTTTGCTTTGTAGAGCGATCACGAAGGCCACCTAGCCACTTGGTAAAATTTTCAGTTTCAACAACGGTGTACATGCGGTTATTGTATCCATTCGGCTACAACAAGACAAGTGTTTGAACTGTAATTTAAGAGGCGTCTACCGACGTGTCATCTGTCAATATTTACGCAGGGTCAACTTTATAGCGACGATTTTCGCGAAACCCATGCAGTGTGTAATGCTCGGCAGCGATCAAGCCCGCTTGCCTCACATCGGGATTGAGCTCAAGATAATTGATGGCGTTAAAGTCTTCAGGTAGGCTCATTTTATATAGCCGCTCTTCAAGATAACCATGCGTCGTGTAATGCGTGATCGGGTCCATCCCTGAGGCGGCTACGTCTTTGTTCAAGTGCAAATAGGTTGCGGCATCAAAGTCGATGGGTAAGGGTATCGTCGGCAGCGCTGGGGCTTTCGGTTTGCTTTTTTTGTTCGAAGAATTCGATCCAAACAGTTTTTCAAACCAAGGCTTCGGCTTGGCTTTAGGTGTGATTTTTAGTGCAACCTGTGGGCGTTCAAGCGGTAAACCTGTGGCGATATCTACAGGCGCGCGCAGCTTGATCTCACCTCCAAATACGTCCGAATGCATAGGGGTGTAATAGTCGCAGCCTTCAAAAAAATAATGCGTTACCTGCGACCAGCGCGAGGTACCTGCACGCAAAATCCGCCCTCCACCGTGCAGCAAATTCGCTGACCAAATTAAGGCGTCACCGGCTTTGGCTTCAAAGGTTTTTTTTTCTAAGACGTGGGCTTCAATGAGTTTCTCCCACAGTGCTTCGTAAACGGTTTGATCGATTTTGTCGTTGGGTGCATAGCCTAGTTGGCGGCAATCGTAAGTGGGTAACTTGTGACTGCCGGGGTAGTAGTGCAGGGGGCCGGTATCAAAAGACACATCTTCTAGCGCGGCCCAAACGCCGCACATATAACGTTCAGGCGCCGAATGAAAATGCATAGCGTCACTATGCGTGGCCTGTTGACTGCCGTATCGAAAGTTAAGGGTTTAAAAGGAAAAGGCTTGACGACCATAAAGTTTGGTGAGCAACTGTGTGATGCGCTCATCGCACGCGATATCTTTAACAGCTTTGCTGGTGCGATAGGCATCTTGTATGCGTGCCTCAGCTGCGATCTCTTCTGGCGTTAAGGTCGTACTGATGGCCATCTCGTCATACAGCGGCTGCAAATCAGCCCGTATTTGTTCGGCCTGTTCTTGGATCTCAGAAAAAAATCCAGGCAGTATCGCAAACCCATATTTGTTTAGATCAGCAGCAATCTTTTTTTCGTGCGCAGCGAAATAATCCGAGGCAGCGATGTCAGAAAAAAACGGCGACTCAATGATCGGCACACCAGGAAGTAGCGATTGGGTTTTCATCTGCGAAGGTGAAGCGTGATAGATGCGTCGTGCGACGCGAAAGCACTGTTGACCGAAGTCATTGCAATAGGTTGCTTGAGTATGTCACCGAGTAAGCGGTGCGTCTATGGCTGTGAAAAGCTTAGAGGGTGAGGGTCGTGAGGGGCGTTGCGTTTCTTGGCACCACGGTTACCGAACAATTTTATAAAATATAGCAACTGGTGCTATATTTTTTTGACTGAAATTTTTACAGTAGACCCTTAAGTTCTAAAAAACTTGATTTGCCATGACCTATAAAATATTCAAAAGCGATATTCTTGAATCGGTTCACACCTCCGCCGCAGCCTTGTTGAAAGTTGGTGCGATGCAACAAACAAACGATGCGGCAATTTGATGAACGTTGTTTGGTTACCGTGCCAACACTAAGTGCGCAGCAAATTAAAAAATTAAGGATCGCCAACAAGATCAGCCGACCCATTTTTGCTCGCTACTTGAACACAAGTGAGTCGACCGTTCAAAAATGGGAATTTGGTGCGAAGCAGCCGAGCGGCATAGCGCTAAAGTTGCTTTCGATTGTCAAAAAACACGGCCTAGAGGTGTTGGCTTAAAAGTGTTTGGGCAAGCCTGCTTGCTTGAGGACGGCGTTGGCCGTGTGACGTGATTTGATTTTTCCGTCAACTGGAAAACACAAACCCGTAACAGGAGAAAACCAAATATCGTGATCGCCTTTACCGTGTCGTTCAAAACGACATCAAGCGGCACTTAGTAACAGCATTAACTCTGGAGTGAAGCTGCTACCTATTTGTTAATGACTTGTATGGGCAACCGAAAACCTGCGCGCAAGTAATTCATAAGGTATGTCGTCTGAGTCAGGATAACCATTAGCTGAAAGTAGCTCAGGCACCATAATTTCGAGTTTGGCGCATAACGCTTCCATCGTGTCAGCTTCGGTAGCTAAACCTGGTACGTCGTCCGAAGTCGCAACCCAAACCTGTGCTTCTTCGTCCCACTCTGCGCGGACAAACAATGCTTTTTGCATACAAATCCTCAAATACGCCTAACGCTTAATTATACTTTACACAGAGTCGTGGTTTGAAGTGGTGAGGCTCGTGAACTCTGCCATCTGATTGTAGAAATTTGACCAAGACCTCAAAACACCGCCCCACGCGCAGACACAGGCCACAACTCTTCAACCTTGCCGTTACGCACGGCAACCAACCAATCATGCAAGTTCACCGTCGGGTCGCAGTGCCCAGGGATCAACCTGACTTTGTCTCCAACTTTGAGGGGTGGGGTGCCGGGTTCTGAGATGATTGTGGTGTGTTCGTCTGAGATGCCTTTGACTGACCAACCGGGTAAAGTCATACGTGGCAAACCTGAATCCATCGCAAAGCACTTTAAGCCGCCATCAAGCACCGCGTGGGTGGGGCTGACGCTGATCACTGTGCACAGTGCATGTAAGACAGGCAGTAACTCGGGGGCCTCTTCGTCTGGCGAGTTCTTGTGATAATCGTTATCCATCAACACGTACGAGCCGGGTTGCACTTCGGTGTATAGACCCGACTCGGCTTCAAGGGGATAGGTGCCGGTGCCGCCACCTGTGATGGCATTGACTTCATAGCCGGCGGCGTTAAGCGCGCTGACCATGTCTTTAACTTTATCGCAGGCTGATCGAATCGCTTGCAGGCGCTCTTCTGGTTTGCGCATGTGTTGTGCGGGGCCGTAGTAGGCTTGTAGGCCAGCAAACACTAACGAGGGTGAATAGGTGGCAATCGCTTCGGCCAGTTCAATCGCCGCAGCGTTGGTTGTGACACCACAACGCGCACCGCCGACATCTTGTTCAATATAGACATCAATGGCAACGCGATGGCGTCTGGCTGCAGCGCCAATCTGATGCACTTGCACGATGTTATCCACACATAAACCCATGTGAGCATGGGCGGCCAGGCGGGCCACGCGCTCAACCTTGCGCACACCGACTACTTGGTTCGTGATTAGAATATTTTTGACGCCCACTTCGATAAAAGCTTCAGCTTCGCTTGCCTTTTGCACGCAAATGCCAACCGCCCCTGCATGAATCTGGCGCAACGCGATATCAGGGCACTTGTGCGCCTTGGCATGCGAGCGCACCGCAATGCCAGCGGTTTGAATAACGGCATGCACCTCAGCAAGGTTGCGCTCAAACGCATCAAGCTCGATCAATAGAGCAGGGGTGTCGATTGCATCAACTGACGCACCAATCACAGCCGGTGCATCGCGCCAATTGCCCAAGCCAGACTCAGAAAGCGAAGGATGGTGCGTCATAGTGATTTCCTAAATCGTTTCGTGTATGTGTACTGGTATTTGTACACACTTGCTATCTATTAAACACTTGCTATCTATTACACAACGAACATTTATTACATATTCAGTGCTGAGTGAAACATTGAGTGCTGACTACACACTTCGTGCTATTTACACATTTATTCCGTAATACGCCATTACCGCTTGCGACTCGCCTCGTACCGCTGCGCATACTTCCAACCAATTTCTGCTAGCGGCTTCGCTTTACTACCGGTCTCAATCGCATCGGCAGCCGCAGCCGTACCGTCTTGCGCCCGGCGCGCAATCCCTTGCAAAATCGCGGCGATTCTGAAGAGGTTGTAGGCGATGTAAAAATCCCAGTGCTCAATGCCTTCAAACCCTGTGGCGGCGCCATATTGTTTGATGTAGTCGGCTTCGCTGGGGATGCCTAAGGCTTTTAAATCTAAACCGCCAATACCGCGCCACAAGCTAGCAGGGATATGCCAGCTCATGCAGTGATAAGCAAAATCCGCCATCGGGTGGCCGAGCGTGGCAAGCTCCCAGTCGAGCAAACCAATCGCGCGGGGCTCAGTTGGGTGCAGCACCAAATTATCAAGGCGATAGTCGCCATGCACGATGGTGGTTTGATCGCCTTCGGGGATATTGGCGGGCAACCACTCGATTAACGACTCAAGGGCGCTGATGTCTTCGCTGCGTGACTCTTGATATTGACGACTCCAGCGGGCGATTTGGCGGCCAAAATAATTGCCAGCACGGCCAAAGGTTTCAAGGCCAACGGCATTGAAATCAACTTTATGAAGTGCAGCCATCACGCGATTCATATCGGCGTAAATGTCGCTACGCTCAGCCGGCGTAAAGCCCGGCAATGATTGATCGACAATCACGCGGCCATTTAAAAATTCCATCAAATAAAACGGCGTGCCAACAATGTTTAAATCTTCGCTGTAGGCGTAAAGCTTTGGCACAGGTACGTCGCTGCCTTGCAAAGCTTGCATCACACGATATTCGCGATCGACCGCGTGCGCTGAGGGCAACAATACGCCAGGTGGTTTTTTGCGCAACACAAATTGTTGCGCACCACTGGTTAACAGAAAGGTCGGGTTTGACTGACCACCTGTTAAAGGCTTTACCGCAAGAGCAGGGCGGTCTAAAAAGCCTTGGCCGTGCATCCAGTCAGCGAGTACGGCTAAATCAACCCCACTCATAACGAACTCACTGAGTGACCCCAGTCAACCGTGACTGACGTACCCGTCATGGCACGCCCAGCATCAGAGGCCAGCAAAAGTACCGGGCCATCCATATCCGATAACTCAGACAACCGGCGCGAGGGCACGCGGGCCATGAGCTTTTGCCCTGGCTCGCTTAATAAAAACTCACGATTCAAATCAGTAATCACATAGCCAGGTAGCAAGGCATTGACGCGAATGCCGTAGCGAGCAAATTCAAGCGCAAGTGATTTTGTAAATTGGATCACACCCGCTTTTGAAGCCGAATACCCCACCACAGCACCCGCAACACGTGCGCCCAAAATCGACGAGATATTAATCATGCTGCCGGGCTTTTTGAGTTTGACTAAACGTCGCGCGGCTTCGGTGTCGACCATCCAGCAACCTTTCAGATTGGTATCTAACACGCTATCCCAATCTTCTTCGGTTTGCTCAAGCGCGGGCTTGGCAACGGTGGTGCCGGCATTGCTGATGATGATGTCTGCCACGCCTGCAATGGTTTCGATTTGATCAAAGCAGGCCTTGACGCTGGCTTGACTTGTGACATCTAACGACACGGCATCTGCTTTTGCACCAGCAGCCTGAAGCTCTGCAACAAGCGTTGCTAGCTTATCGGCACGACGTGCAGCCACGATCACATGCGCACCGGCTTTTGCCAGGGTGTGCGCAAGATGATGACCAATGCCACTTGAGGCACCTGTTACCAGTGCCACGTGGCCTTTCAAACTAAACATGTCTAACACTTGACTCACGTTGTTTTCCCCAAGCCGTCGATAATCTTGCGTGCCATGCTCCAGCGATGCACTTCGCTTGGGCCGTCATAAATTCTAAAGCCACGCATATCCATAAAGAT
>CAMCII010000070.1 GCA_945874505.1 Bordetella parapertussis
CCGCGAACAGCCTCAAGGCCAACCTTGGCTTTAAATTCAGCCGTATGCACCTTGCGTTTCTTTAATTCGGTCATTTTTGCTTAGTCCCTTTGATGGACCATAGCTTAAACCACGTGCAAAAGTTGTCTTAAAAACCCGATCCACTATACATTGCCTCTTGTCATCGTTTTCTATCCTAAACGATCCACCCGCAATCTGCAGTATTTTCTACGAAAAAGAATAACTTAGTTCGATTGGTGTTGTTTCTTTCGCTGCGTTTGGGGTGCTGTTCCTGTGTGTGACGTCTGATTCCCTACGTTTGACGGAGCATTCACTAGGCATTTGCTTCTACGATCGCTAGATTGCATAAGGGTTCGTCAAATTCACAGCCTTTGCGTATTAAAATTAAAGACTCGTAGTTTCGTCAGGTTTCTGCGAGCCCGCTTGCGCTCTGGAGTTTTCTTGAAGTTTCGTCTTATGCGTAACCGCGTCACTCTGCTTTTTTTTGCTCTTCAGCCAATATGCCATTAACGGCCGTTTTTTTGATTCGCTTAGCGGTCTGTTTGGTAACGACTGGCGCGTTAGTGGGCTGTATCACCTTAGGGCCCGATTACGACGCTCAACGTGCTACCCAAGTGCCTAACCAGCCCCAAGAATGGCAGCCTAAGGTTGCTCACGGTGGCGACCTTGCTTCGTTACAAGACTGGTGGCGTCAGTTCAATGACCCAACCTTAGTGGCGTTAATTGCTGCCGCCCAAGAGCAAAGCAACACCATGGCTCAGGCGGCTCTTAGAATCGCTCAAACTCGGGCTTTGTTAGTTGGGACGAATGCCGCGATGCTTCCTGCGGTGAGCGGCACGGCAACTGCCACGCGCGGTACCTTTCAGTTGGGCGGGCCCGTCGCGCTGGCTACGACCAGTCAAGCCCAGTTACAGTCTAGTTGGGAGCTCGATTTATTTGGTGGTTTGGCGCGCGGGGGTGAGGCTGCCCGGGCTAGGTTAGAGGCGCAGGTTGCTAACTGGCACGACGCGCGCATTGCCGTCGCCGCGGATACCGCAAATCTGTATGTGAATTATCGAGCCTGCGAGCAGTTTGTGGCCCTCGCCTCAGCAGACGCCACGTCGCGAGCCCGCACCGCTAAGCTCACCGAGCAACTGGCAGCTTCGGGGTTTCAGTCACCCGCCAACGCCGCGCTCGCGCGCGCCAGTGCTGCTGAGGGGCAGGGCCGCTGGGTGGCGCAACAAGCCGACTGTGATTTAGCGGTGAAAGCGTTGGTCGCGTTAACGAGCCTAGTTGAAGAGGATTTACGGCAACGCTTAGCGCCGCAGTCTAAGATCTTGCCTCGGCCCTTGATGCCGAGCGTGCAGCAAGTGCCCGCGCAGGTGCTCTCGCAACGTCCTGATCTAGCAGCGGCCGAGCGCGAGCTAGCCGCTGCCAGCGCTGATATTGGGGTTCGCGAGGCTGATCGGTTTCCACGACTGTCGCTGTTAGGAAGCATCGGCCCCTTAGATTTCAGCACAGCAAATCTGGCAATGAGTGCAACAACGTGGTCGATTGGACCCTCGCTGACAATGCCTATTTTTGATGCCGGCCGTCGGGCAGCAAATGTTGATACAGCCAAAATTGCCTATCAAGCCGCTGAAGTGAATTACCGCAGTCAGGCCCGTCGTGCGGTACGCGAGGTTGAAGAGGCGCTTATTCGCCTGAACAGTTTGGCGTTGCGCGACACTGAGGCCGAGATCTCTTCCAAAGGTTATCGCCAGTCCCTGACGGCATCTGAAGAGAAATTCAAATTTGGTTTGGCGAGTGTGTTGGATCTTGAAGAGGTCAGGCGGCTCTCGGTGAATGCCGATAACATTTTGGCCTCAGTGCGGCGCGATCGTGTCAATGCCATGATCGCTTTATATCGTGCAGTGGGTGGCGGCTGGACCCTGACAGATTCGATGGCCTTGAATGGCCTGGCTCAGACGGCATTAAAAGACATGACTATAGGCAATTCAAAACCATGATATTTAAACGACGCTCTAGCTTCAACAAAGTGGTGTTGAGCGGTCTGTTGAGCTTGGCAAGCTTTGTCACCTTGTCACACCTGGCGTGGACCCGCCAAGACACCCCGCGCGCCGGGTTGACCGTGACGGTGACTCGCCCTGTGCTCACTCAAATCTCGGCAGTGATCACCGCCAATGGCAGCGTCGCAGCCTGGCAAGAGGCTTTGATTGGGGCGCAGGTTGGGGGCTTACGCATGGCTGAGGTGCTGGTCAACGTGGGCGATGTTGTTCAAAAAGATCAGGTGCTCGCGCGCTTTGCAACCGATACCGTGCTAGCTGACTTGGCAGTGCAAAAAGCGCAGCAAGCCGAAGCTGCAGCCGCGTTGGCCGATGCAAAAGCCAATGCTGCACGTGCTCGTAGTCTAAAAAATTCGGGTGCCTTATCCGCACAGCAAATCAATCAATATTTGACGGCCGAGCAAACGACGCAAGCCCGACTTGAGGCCACAACGGCTCACGTAAACGTGCAAGAGTTAAGATTGAAATACGCTGAAGTGCGTGCCCCTGACGATGGCGTCATTTCAATGCGCCAAGCCACAGTGGGTTCGGTTGTTCCACCAGGGACCGAGTTGTTTCGGATGGTGCGTCAGCAACGCCTCGAATGGCGTGCTGAGGTGACCTCTGAAGAGCTCGGTCAAATTAAAGTCGGGATGCCGGTCAGTGTGTTTCCTGCGAGTTTGCCGAAGGGCGCACCCGCGATGCTCGGTAAGGTTCGTGTGATTGGCCCAACCGTTGATCCGCAGGCCCGAACTGCCGTGGTCTTTGTTGACTTACCTAAGAACCCGAACGATGAGCCACCTGTGCGAGCCGGTATGTTTGCAAGTGGCCAGTTTTTATTGGGTGCCACTCAAGGTTTGACCCTGCCGCAAGAATCCGTGGTGATGCGTGACGGGTTTAGCTATGTGTTTAAAGTTGGCGAGAACCAACGCGTGGTGCAAACAAAGGTGAGCGTTGGGCGCCGCATCGGCGCTCGAACCGAGGTGCTCAGTGGCGTAACAGTCAACGAAAATATTGTTGAATCTGGGGCTGGCTTTTTAACCAACGATGATTTGGTTGCTGTTGCAGCGACGGCTCAGCCCAAATAGGCGCTTAGATGAATTTTTCTGCCTTCTCGATTCGCAATCCTATCCCAGCGATTCTACTTTTCATTTTGCTGTCGATTGCAGGCGTCTTGGCCTTCAAAGCGATTGGTGTCCAAGACTTTCCGGATATTGAATTGCCGATGGTCACCGTCGAGGCGCAACTGCCGGGTGCGGCACCTGCGACGCTTGAAACAGAGGTCGCGCGTAAGCTAGAAAATTCAATTGCTACCCTGCAAGGCATTAAAAATCTTTACACCAAAATACTTGAAGGTGTTGTGGTGATTACCGTTGAGTTCGTGCTTGAAAAAGACCCATTGGAGGCGGTAAACGACGTACGGGATGCCGTGGCGCGTGTGCGGGCCGAGTTGCCTGCCGATGTGCGTGATCCAACGGTTGTGCGTGCGACGACGGCAGGTAAACCGTTGATGACCTATGCGGTCACCTCTAGGCAAATCGACGAAGAGGCATTATCGTGGTTTGTGGATAACACCGTAGCGAAGCAGTTGCTCACGGTGAACGGCGTTGGTCGTGTGAAGCGCATGGGTGGTTTAACCCGCGAGGTGAGAGTCGAACTTGATCCAGCCCGGATGGCGGCGCTCAATGTGACGGCGGCTGAGGTGTCGCGTCGCTTACGTCAAATTCAACAAGAGGCACCGGGTGGGCGAGGGGACGTGGGCGGCGCCGAACAAGCCGTGCGCACCATCGCCACGGCGAGTACAGCAGACGATTTAGGTAAGCTCGATTTGTCGTTGCAGGATGGCCGCAGGGTTCGTCTCAATCAAATCGCAACGATTATGGATACCACTGCAGAGCGTCGCTCGATGGCCTTAGTGAACGGTCAAACGGTCGTTGCTTTTGAAATCATGCGCAGCAAGGGTGCCAATGAAGTGACGTTAGCGCAAGAGGTTCGCCAAGTGATCAAAAACTTGCGACTCGCACGTGCTGATATTCAAATCACAGAACAAATCGATAACGTCGAAAAAACTGAAGAAAACTTTGAAGGCTCAATGCACTTGCTGTACGAAGGTGCGATTCTTGCGGTGATTGTCGTTTGGTATTTTTTACGTGACTGGCGTGCCACGATTGTGTCGGCTGCGGCCTTGCCTTTGTCGATTTTGCCGGCATTTTTAGGGATCTATCTATTTGGTTTCACCTTGAATATGGTGACGCTGACGTCTCTAGCACTGGTGGTCGGCATTCTTGTCGATGATGCGATCGTTGAAGTTGAAAACATCGCGCGCCATCTGCGCATGGGTAAAACACCGTTTCAGGCTGCGCTTGAGGCGGCCGATGAAATTGGCCTAGCCGTCATTGCCACGACGTTTGCGTTGGTGGCTGTGTTTTTACCGACCGCTTTCATGGCGGGGATTCCAGGAAAGTTTTTTAAACAATTCGGCTGGACCGCCGTGCTCGCTATTTTAGCGTCGCTCTTGGTCGCACGTTTGTTGACCCCCATGATGGCTGCTTACTTGATGAAAGCGGTTCCCGAGTCTGCGCAAGAACCACCTGATGGTTGGGTGATGCGCAGTTACCTCAAATCAGTAAACTGGTGTTTGTCGCATCGGCTAGTGACACTTGTGTTGGCAACACTATTTTTTGCGGGATCCATTGCGCTGGTGCCGCTCTTGCCCAAGGGGTTTGTGCCGCCGGCGGATCGCAGTCAAACACAGGTCAATATTGAACGTGCGCCTGGCAGCACCTTGCACGAGACCTATCTGGCGGCAGAGCGTGCACGTCTGAAGCTCGAGACAATTCCTGAGGTGCTAAAAGTATTTAGCTCAGTCGGCGCCGGTGTGTCTGGTGATGCCTTTGCTCGAGGCTCTGCCGCCGAAGTGCGCAAGGCCTCATTGACAGTTACGCTGGTTCACCGTTCAGATCGTAAAAAAAATCAGCAAGAGGTTGAAGCCGATATTCGGGCGTTGCTTGCGCGCGAACCCGGAGTTCGTGTCACGGTCGGGCCGCAAGATGTTGGGGTCAAAATGCAGATCGTGCTGCAGAGCGAAGATCCTCTTGCATTGACAGCGGCTGCGCATGTCGTTGAAGGTGAACTGCGAGGCTTAAAAGGTGTTGGTAATGTGTTGTCGTCAGCGAGTTTAGTTCGCCCAGAATTAATCGTACGACCAAATTTTTCCCGTGCGGCAGACTTAGGGGTAACCGCGCAAAATATCGCTGAAACCCTGCGTGTTGCAACCAGTGGCGATTACGACATCAGTTTGCCAAAACTAACTCTGTCCGAAAGACAGATTCCGATTCGGGTCAAGTTACCTGACGCTGCCCGCACTGATATGGATGCGCTGGCGCGCTTAACGGTGCCGGGTCGCTATGGCCCTGTTTTATTGGGCAACGTGGCAACCTTGACGATGGATAGCGGGCCCGCGCAGATCGATCGTTTAAATCGTAGTCGTAATGTCGTGCTCGACGTCGAGTTGGGCTCGCGCCAGTTGGGCGAGGTCTATGCCGAGGCGATTGCCTTGCCGAGTTTACGAAACTTGCCCGCTGGTGTGCGGCAGACTGAATTAGGGGATGCGAAAGAAATGCAAGCGCTGTTTGCGAGTTTTGGGCTGGCGATGGCGATTGGTTTATTGTGTATTTATATGATTTTGGTTTTGCTGTTTCACGACTTTTTGCAGCCGATTACTATTTTGGGTGCCTTGCCGCTTTCGATTGGTGGCGCATTTGTTGCGTTGCTGTTGACCGGAAAAAGTTTTTCAATGCCCTCGTTGATAGGTTTGATTATGTTGATGGGGATTGTGACTAAGAATTCAATTTTGCTAGTTGAGTATGCGATTGTGGCCAGGCGCGGTGGCGTCTCACGCACAGATGCTTTGTTAGACGCCTGTCATAAGCGTGCGCGCCCCATCGTCATGACAACGATCGCGATGATCGCAGGGATGTTTCCGATTGCGATTGGCTGGGGGTCAGATCCGAGCTTTCGTTCGCCCATGGCGATAGCGGTGATGGGTGGCTTGTTGACCTCAACCGTACTCAGTCTATTGGTGATACCCGCTATGTTCACCTATGTTGATGATCTTGCGGTTTGGTTGCAGAGAATAAGAGCGAAGGTGATGCGCAGCGCTTAACGAAGGGCTCGAACTGAGTCGAGTTCTTTAGCCTTTACGCATCGTGTAAAACACGGGTCCTTGTGCCTGAAAATTTACCCAACCCTTGCGTAACGCCATGAGGTTATAGGCGGCACCGAGTGGGATGTAGGGAACTTGGTCTAACACCTGTAGTTGAATATCTTGGCAGAGTGCTTTACGTTGCTCAAGGGTTGGGGCGTAAAACCAATCGGTGCGCAGTTTTTCAATGGTGGGGTTGGTGGGCCAACCAAACCAAGCCTGTTTGCCGGTGCCCCGAATCCCTAGATTATTAGTCGGGTCGAGGTTGCTCGTGCCAGTCATGGCAGTGAATCCTACGTGCCATCCGCCCGAGGCTGGGGGAGCTTGGCTACTGCGGCGCTGCAGATAGCTGCCCCAGTCCATTGAACGCAAGTCGACTTTCAAGCCCAGCTTTTTAAACAAATCTGCAGTGACCAATGCCGCCGCGTGATACTTTGGCGAATCGACTGGGTCAAGCAGCACCAAAGGCTCGCCCTTGTAGCCAGATTCTTTGATGAGCGAGCGGGCAAGGCCAAAATCACGCTTGCCTGTCAGTTTCTCTAATCCTGCCTTGGTGGCCATGGGCGTACCCGGCACCCAAACCCCGACTTGATCACTCCAGTATTCAGGAAAATCTGAGCCATTGGCTGCGGTCATGTATTCGGTTTGATTCACCACGGCAAGAATGGCACGACGCATCAGGACATTATCAAATGGGGGGTGAAGGTGATTAAAACGCATGATTGAAATTGCTGGCAGGGGGCTTTTAATCAGCGTAATCGCGGGGTCTTTGCGTAAGATCGGGATGAAGTCGTTATCGATCGATTCGATACCGTCCACTTCGTTGTTTTGTAGCGCAGCAACTGCAGTGGCGCGGTCATTGATGACTTGCCATTTGATGTCGGTGACATGTGCAATTTTTGGCCCTGCAGTATTGCTTGCCGCTCCTGCGGTGCGTGGAACATAATCAATGAATTTTTCATAAACGACTTGTGAGCCAGAGACCCATTTATCAGCGATAAAACGATAAGGGCCGCTGCCAATCATTTCTTTCACCGGAACATTGTCGGGCGTGTTGGCGAGTCGTTCTGGCATGATCGAGGCCGATGCACCGGCGAGCGAGTACATCAGCAAAGGAAAGGGCTTGCTCAGGGTAATTTCGATAGTTTTTTCGTTCAGGGCTTTGAGCTCACCGATAAGGCCGAAAAGGGTTTGCCCAAGCGGGTTACGCTTGCCGAAGCGGATGATGCTCGCGACGATATCTTTTGCCGTGACGGCTGTACCATCGTGAAATTTGAGTCCGTCACGTAAAGTAAGTTTCCAGGTCAAGTCATTGTTTTCTAAGGTTTGACTGCCGACCATTTGAGGTTGCGGTTGGTAGTTTTCGTCTAAGCCATATAGTGTGTCAAAGACCTGCAGCGCGTGACACGCGGTAATGGTCGCAGTTGTGAACATCGGATCTAGCAAGGCGAGATCGGTTTCGGGCACCCAGCGTAATAGTGATTTGCCCGCTTGCGCGAAGCTCAGTGATGGTAACTGAGCAAGGCCAGCGGCGGCACCAGCACTAAGGATGAAGGTTCTGCGATCCATAAGGGGGTCCTGTGAATGACTGAATAAAGTTAACGTGGTAGCGCCGAGCGTTTAAACCAGAGTAGTGAAAGACAAAGCGCCAAGATCGTCAGGGCAAGCGAGGCTGCGCCCAAGAGCGCAGTCACCTCAGTATCGCGCCTTTCAAGAGAAAACTTACTGGATAAATGACGATAGACTTCTTTTAAATCCTGCGAGTTACCCGCCCGAAAAAACTCACCCTCGGTGATTTTCGCCATCGCTTGTAGCGCTCGCTCATCGACCCGTGCATAAAACGACGAGCCTTCAAAGCCGGGGATAAAACCATTTGGGGTCCCGAAGGCAACCGTATAGACGCGAACACCTCGTTGCGCCGCTTGCTTGGCCGCAGCGAGCGGGTCGGGTCCGTTGGTGCGTCGGCCATCTGAAAGAAGGATGATTGCACCGTTGGTATAGGATCCTGGAGGAACGGGCGGGGGGACAGCGGTCGGTGGTGCAACAGGTTTACGTTCTGCCAATGGTTTGCTACCCCAGCGCCCAAATTCATCGCCATAGATCGCTGCTTGCAGGTCTACCCCAGCGTTTGGTAGCAAGGTCGCTAACGCGAGCAATAGCCCACTGCCCGTGGCGGTGCCGCGTTGTAATTGAAAGCGATCCACCGAGGCAACTAACGCTTCGCGTTCGTCAGTGATTTGTTGCACCACTTGCGCCGTGCCAGCAAAAGAGACCACACCGACGCGAATATTGTTAGGAAGCTCGCGTAAAAACTCTTTGACAGTTGCCTGCGCGGCTTGAATCCGGTTGGGCTCAACGTCTTCGGCCAGCATGCTGCGTGAGACATCTACCGCAAGGACAAGGGTCATGTAGTCAGCAGGCAACGTGACTTGTGCGGTGGGCCTGGCAACACCGATTACGGCAGCACACAAAGCCAGCCACAATAACGCCGGAGGAGTGTGGCGGCGCCAGCTGTTACGCGGACCGAGCGCCTGACGAATGATAGTGAGGCTGGGATACGTATACGCAAAGCGATGTTTGCGCTTCAGTAGCCAAAGATAAATCAAGGGCAGCGCAAGCACTAAAGCAAAACACCATAAAAAGTGTGGCCAAATAAAGTGCATGAAGACATCAGTAGAGTTATGATGAATCATCACTTTATCACCGCTTGGCGGGATTGGGTTGTTTATGAAACGGGCCGCGTTCTATAGCCGTCGTTCAGTCTCAGGTCAAAAAAATCTTGAGGAGTCGGCTGTGGTTGACGCGTCCGATACGTCTACTCCTGCAGCGCCGCTCGATCCAACACGAACTAGAAGGCTTGAGCGGCTTGGATGGCTCGCACTAGGTGCCTTGTTTAGTCTGTCGATGTTGTTTGTGTACGACTATGTTCAACCTGCACGCTCTGAATTGACGCAAGAGCAGATTGACGCGGCCGTCTTGCACACCTTGGCGACTAAAGAATTACCTGCACGTGCGGCGAGGGCGGCGGCGCTGATCGCGCCTTCGATCGTTCGTATTCGTGGCGACATCCTTGAAGCAAAAGGCACGCAGGTGGGGGACGACGATTATGGCGTTGGCACGGGCGTCGTGATCAAAGACGATGGCACGATTTTGACCAATTTGCATGTCGTCGCGTCGGCGCCGCGACTCGTCGTGACCTTTGCCGATGGTTTGGAGTCGCCTGCGGTCATCGTTTCTGCCCAGCGCGACAAAGACTTGGCTGTATTGAAACCGTTAAATATCCCTGATGATTTGCAGCCTGCCACGCTAGGCTCAAGCCAAAATCTGAGTCCGGGCGACGACGTGGTGGCAGTGGGTTTTCCGTTTGGTCTAGGATCATCTGTGTCTGCGGGGGTCATTTCTGGCTTAAACCGCACGTTTAAACCTGCAGAGGGCCCACCGCTCACCGGTTTGATTCAGTTTGACGCAGCTGCCAATCCTGGCAACTCCGGTGGCCCTTTGGTGAACATGGCAGGCGAAGTGTTAGGGATTGTGACGGCTATTTTAAATCCAACGAGTGTCAGAACATTTATTGGAATTGGCTTTGCCATCACGATAGAGAGTGCGGGGACGGCCTTAGGCATGCCTCCGTTTTAGTGGTTAGGTCATTAGCGTTTGAGTCATAAGTGCTTTTTGTAATAGATGCTTAGGTACTGAGAGTCGAAGTCATGAGTGCTTAAGTCGTGGCTGCTTAGGCGATTAAAGATGAATAATGAGAAACCGAAATGAATAGTGATCCTCAAGCGTGGAGTCGTGGTCAATCACCGCAACCTGTTCAAGAGACAGCCGTCTTAATGGAACGAGTGTTGTACGAAGTCAAGCGTATGGTGGTGGGCCAAGATCAGTTTTTAGAGCGTATGTTGGTTGCCATCTTGGCGCAAGGCCATTTACTGATTGAAGGCGTACCGGGTCTAGCTAAAACCTTGACGGTCAATACCTTGGCCAAAGCCATACAAGGTACGTTTAAGCGGATTCAATTTACGCCCGACCTGCTGCCCGCAGATTTAGTCGGTACGCAAATTTATAACCAAAGAACGAGTGAATTTAGTACGGTGCTGGGGCCCGTCTTTGCCAATCTTGTGCTTGCTGACGAAATTAATCGGGCACCAGCCAAGGTGCAAAGCGCGTTGCTTGAGGTGATGCAAGAAAGGCAAGTCACCATTGCCGGGCAGACCCACAAGGTACCGTCACCGTTCTTGGTGATGGCGACGCAAAATCCGATTGAGACTGAGGGCACTTACCCGTTGCCCGAAGCGCAAGTTGATCGCTTCATGATGAAAGTGTTGGTCGGCTACCCCAAAGAAGAAGAAGAGTTTGTGATTGTGCAGCGAGTGATTGGGCCGGCAATTGCAATCGGGGCTGTTGCTACCACCGAGCAAATCGCAGCGTTGCAGTCGCAATCGCGTCAAGGCTACGTGGATCCAGGTTTGATTCAATATGCTGTCAAGCTTGTGTCAGCGACGCGAGATCCCGCTCGCTTTGGTTTGCCTGATCTCGCCCGTTACCTGACGTTTGGTGCGAGTCCGCGCGCGACTATCGGCTTAATTGAAGGCGCACGCGCCTTGGCGTTTTTGCGCGGTCGTGGCTATGCGTTACCGCAAGACGTTGTGGATTTGGTGCCCGATGTCTTGCGCCATCGTCTGGTGCTGTCGTACGAGGCTTTAGCAGAAGGCTTGTCAGCAGATCAGCTGATTGAGAAAATCTTGCGTGTCGTACCTGTGCCAGAGAAGCCACTCGATAGCCATGTTCGCGTTTCTTAAACGGTTTAGGCATCGCTCTGCAGCCACGTCAGACAAGGTGCCTGCCAGCGGTTCATTTGCCGGCGCATCGTTTGGCGTGCCTGTGCCTGCGCGCGCGCGTGCTGGCGTCCCTGTTAGTGCTTCTGTCGATATCAAGCGCGCACCTGAGCACTCAGCTGCTGTGCCAACTTCTGAGGCGCTGCTTAGGCAACTCGAGTGGACGGTGATCCGTCGGTTGGATGGGCAGCTGCAAGGCGACTATCGCACGCTCTTTCGCGGGGCCGGTTTGATGCTCGCCGACTTACGAGAGTATCAAGCGCACGACGACGTTCGCCATATTGACTGGAACGTGACGGCTAGAATGCAAACGCCTTACGTGCGCGAGCATCAAGAAGATCGCGAAATGACGGCGTGGTTTTTGATGGATTTATCTGGCTCGGTTGATTTTGGCTCTGGGGCGATCAGTAAAAGAACTCTGGCGATTGAATGTGTTGGTGTGTTGTCACGATTGTTGACAACACATGGCAATCGTATCGGTGCGCTGCTGTATACCGGTGCAGGAGAGCACGCGAATGTTGTTATACCTGCACGCTCAGGTAGGCGACAGGTGCTGCATCTATTAGAGCGTATGACACGGGCTGAGTCAGTCAAACAGACACAAGAAACCGATTTAGGCAAGCTCTTGACCGATGCGCAGTCGGTCTTGAAGCGTCGCTCAACTGTTTTTGTGTTGTCTGATTTTTTAAGCCAGCCTGGCTGGGATCGTGCCTTGAATCAGTTAGCGCGTCGTCATGAGGTTGTTGCGATTCGCTTGTTCGACCCGATTGAGGCAGTCTTGCCCAACAATGGCCTGTTGGTGATGCAAGATGCTGAGACGGGTGAGCAGATTTTTGTTGACTCGCACGACAAGGCTTTTCGGCAGCGGTTTGCTGA
>CAMCII010000071.1 GCA_945874505.1 Bordetella parapertussis
TAAAGTCAGGGGCAACCCACCCCAACGACTATTCTCAACATAGGTCAGCCCAAAGACTCCGCCCCACATCAAAATCGAGGCACCCGACAACGCAATCACCCAAAACAACAAGAGTGACAGGTTCCAGAACCGACGCACACCGCTTAATACAATCACTCCTAACAGAAGCAAGGTTGCTAATAAGGGCCGCCACTGTTCTTCGTAGGGATACACACCAAACAGAATCAAGCGATGCTTTTCAACAATGACCGCCCAACATGCGCCGGTGACTTCACGGCACTCTTGCGCACTTGTGGCCGTCACGGTTGAATTCAGAAAAAACCAATCCACCATAGCAGGCACTGTCGCCAACAATAGCCAAAGCGTCAGCAAGGTCAGCAACGTGTTGAGCGGTGACGAAAACAATTGCGTACGCAGCCAATGCAGCGCCGCAACACTCGACCATGTTCTCGGTGCAGAAGACGGATTCACCACGTTGGGTGCAGCATTCATGTTTATCTTTCTACCAACGCAATACGTTTGTTATACCAATTCATAAACACCGAAATTGACAGACTCACGGTGAGGTAGGCCGCCATGATCATCAAAATACCTTCAATCGCTTGGCCGGTCTGATTCAGTGTGGTGTTGATCACCGACACTAAATCAGGGTACCCAATCGCGACGGCCAACGAACTGTTTTTAGTGATGTTCAGATATTGACTGGTCATGGGGGGGATGATCACGCGCAAGGCTTGCGGCAACACGACCAAGCGAAGTACGAGACTGTTTTTAATGCCCAAGGCGCCGGCCGCCTCCCATTGGCCACGGTGAACGGATTGAATGCCCGAACGCACCACTTCGGCGATAAATGCAGAGGTATAAATCACTAGGCCAAACAACAGCGCGGCAAACTCAGGCGTCAGTGTCATGCCGCCGGCGAAGTTAAACCCTTTGAGTTCAGGAACATCAAGCGATAACTGTGCCCCGCTTAACCACCAAGCCAGCGTCGGCGTCACAAGCAGCAACGCGATTGCTACGCGCCCCAATGCAAAGACCTGACCGGTTTGCTCTTGGCGCCGTCGGGCCCAACGACGAAGAACCAGACACAGCACAACCGCTAGCGCCAAACCGGCTAAGAGCCACGTTAGCCCATCGCCATGAACGGTGGGCATCTGTATACCGCGGTTAGATACAAACACGCCTGGCATCGGGTGATAGGCGCGTCGCGGACCAGGCATTGTTTCGATCAGAATGACATACCAAAAGAACAGTTGCAACAGCAAAGGAATGTTGCGCATGACTTCAACATATACGCTACAAACCGTCCGGACCAACCAGTTCTTTGAAAGCCTGGCGATACCGATAATGGTGCCAAGAATCGTGGCAAACAAGATACCCAAAAGTGCTACGCGCAGAGTATTGAGCACGCCTACCGTGATGGCACGCTGATAGGTGTCAGCCGGTGTAAAACTAATCATGCCTTCGCCAATGGCGAAGCCCGCCTCACGGGTCAAAAAACTAAAACCCGTGTTGATGTTTCGTACAGAGAGGTTGTGCAAGGTGTTATGCACAAGGTACCAGCCTGCACCGCCAACAAGGGCGATCGCCAGGATTTGGTAAACGATCGCGCGCACCTCTGGGTTATTCCAGGACAAACGTTTTTTAGGCGCTTGCGCGACTGCGGTCGATTTCATATTCAGCATAAGAGTCGGTGATCGACAAGCAACAGCCTGACGATCACCGTAAGGTCAGCAATAGATTAACGAATTGGCCAGGCGTACATGATCCCGCCCTTTGTCCATTGCTCATTGAGGCCACGCTCTAAGCGCAAAGGCGTGTTTTTGCCAATATTGCGCTCAAAGCTTTCGCCATAGTTACCGACTGCCTTGATGATGTTGTAGGCCCACTTTTCGTCCAAACCCAGGTTTTTGCCCATGCCAGGAGTCACACCCAGAATACGCTGCACGTTGGGGTTAGTGCTTTTTAGCATCTCGTCAAGATTCTTTTGGGTAATGCCGTACTCCTCGGCCTCGACCATTGCGTAGAAGCTCCAGCGAACGAGATTGAGCCATTGCTCATCGCCCTGTCGAACCAAAGGCCCTAGCGGCTCTTTAGAGAAGTCTTCGGGCAAAATCACATACAAATCGGGCTTGGCTTGCGATGAGCGTGATGAGGCCAACCCCGATTTATCTGTTGTGTAAGCATCGCAACGCCCTGCCACAAAAGCACCAACCACTTCGTCAAGCTTTTCGATCACGACCGGCTTGAACGACAGCTTGTTTGCCCGAAACCAGTCTGCCAAGTTGAGCTCTGTTGTGGTGCCTGGTTGCACACAGATCGTGGCGCCATTGAGCTCTTTTGCGCTTTTGATGCCGCTGTCTTTGCGCACCATAATGCCTTGGCTGTCATAAAAATTGACGGCCACACCGATCAAACCTAGTGACGTATCGCGCGTCATGGTTTGCGTGGTGTTACGCACCAGAACGTCTACTTCTCCTGACTGCAGCGCTGTAAAGCGTTGCTGGGCTGTCAGCGGCGTCACTTTAAATTTTGTTGGATCACCAAACATCGCAGCAGCGAACGCTTTGCACATGTCAATATCGAGCCCAGACCAAACGCCTTTGCTGTCGGGTGCGCCAAAACCGGCTAAACCGGTATTTGTGCCGCATTGAACAAATCCTTTCTTTTTGACGCTATCAAACGTAGCACCCGCCTGAGCAACAGTGCTGGCAGCGATAAGCGCTGCACCGATGGCAGCTAATTTAAGAAATTTCATGGCTAAATCTCCGGATAACAACTTTGGGGGGGCGGCGGCCGAAAAAAGCACACTGCGGCAACCGATGCTTGCGAGCGACAGATAGTAGCTGCACGCTTAGCAGCACTGTATGGGGGAAATCCCTCGCAGTCAATCCCCGAAATCGTGAGCAGAGTTATTATTAGGGTCTAAAAGCGATAGCCCATGATCGAATTTCAGCATGTTTACAAGTCGTACGGCCAAGGCCGTCCTATTCTGGCCAACCTAACCTTCAAGGTGTCGGCCGGCGAGTTCGTGTACGTTGCTGGGCCCTCCGGCGCTGGAAAATCAACCTTACTCAAGCTGATTGGGGGCCTAGAACCCCCTAGTAGCGGCTCGATTCAAGTGCATGGGCACCGACTCGACCAGCTCTCTGCGCGAGAGCGTCCCTATTTAAGACGGGCAGTGGGTGTCATCCTTCAAGATACCCATCTACTGTATGACCGTAGTGCGATCGATAATGTCTTGCTGCCACTCGCAGTCACCGGACTTGCGCCTAGTCTGGCTCGGGCGCGCGCCAGAGCCGCACTTGAAAAAGTTGGCCTGTCGTCAAAAGAAAATACCCGCCCGATCGAACTCTCGGGTGGCGAACAACAGCGACTAGCGATCGCGCGCGCGATCGTGAATCGTCCAGCAATTTTGATTGCCGACGAACCAACTGCAAGTTTGGATATCGACACAGCTCGACGAATTATGTCGGTGTTCAAAGACTTTAACCGTGTTGGCGTCACGACTGTGATTGCCTCGCATGACGACGCGTTGATGGCCGAGTACGCCACGCGAGCCTTCAAGATCGAACCTGGTAAGTTTGGAGACTCTGCTCGCGAGCAAGCGCGCACTTACTACAAAGTTATTGATAAAGTTCAAGAGCAACAGACGGACGCCCGCTCAGCGCAAGGCGAGACCTTGCAATGAAGAGCCTGTTACGCCAACACCGTTACGCGCTAGCTGTTACGCTGCGCCGACTGGCAGCCGCACCGATTTCGTCGCTCACGAATTTGCTCGTCATCGCGCTAGCGCTCTCGTTGCCTTTGCTCGGCGCTTCGCTCTTGGTGTCGATGCAACCAGTCGCGCGCCAGGTCTCTGTGACCCCAGAACTCACCGTATTTTTAAAAATTGATGCGCCAAAGACCGCCGCCGAGCAAGTTGCAACGCGTATTCGCAAAGAGCACGCCGAACAAGTCGCGGGGGTGCGCATTGTCACCAAAGACCGTGCGCTCACCGAACTGCGCACCAATCCAGCCTGGGAACAAGCGCTCAAGGTCTTACCTGGCAATCCACTGCCTGATGCCATCGTGGTGAGCCTCACACCGGGTGACCAACTGGCAGAGCGGGCCGACAAACTTGCACAAGTCTGGCGCAAGTGGCCGGGGGTTGACCTCGTGCAACTTGATACGGCGTGGGTACAACGCCTTGAGGCACTACTCAGGTTTGGCCGCATTGGTTTGCTGCTGCTTGCCTTAAGCGTCGCGCTCGTCGTGCTGGCGACAGTATTTAATACTGTACGCATGCAGGCCTTATCTCAGCGCGAAGAAATCGGCGTCGCCCGCTTGGTCGGTGCCACCGAGTCTTTTGTCCGTCGACCATTTTTATATTTGGGCTCGGTCACCTGCAGCCTGGCGGCACTGATTGCGATCGGGATTGCACGCGCAGCACTGATCCCATTAAATGATGCGTTGGCCAGTTTGGCACGCAGTTACGACGCCGATTTTGCCCTGTCGCTGCCCCCGCTTTGGATGCTCGCGACCGCAATCGTCTCGGTCGCCGTGCTGGGCGCGCTGTCTGCACGTTGGTCGGTTCATCGCAACACGAAATTCTGAGGCGCTACGTATTAAGGCGCGTATCACTTTCCCCAGCACCCAGACGCAAACTCACTGGGCGGTCCGCCACGCTACGTCATCGTGCTACCACCATTGACGCCGATGGTTTGTCCCGTGATGTAGCTCGAGAGCTCATCACTGGCCAAAAACAGGAGTACGCCTGCGCATTCCTCAGGCCGCCCCAGACGGCCCATTGGTATCGATTTTTTTAACTTCGCCTGCAAGTCATCTTTGCTCGTGACGCTATTGCTTGCATGCGCCGCATGAATAGGCGTATCAATCACACCTGGTGCCATCGCATTCACACGAATCCCCTCGCGCACCACCTCACGCGCCAAGCCCTTTGTGTAAGTGGTGATGTAAGACTTTGAAGCAGCATATAGGCCTGCGCCACGCGTACCACCCGTATTGGCAGCCTGAGACGTAATGTTGATGATGCTGCCACCCCCTTGCGCCCGCATATGCGGGATCACTTCACGACACAACACCATCATCGAACGCGCATTGAAACGAAACACCTCATCAATCGCTGCATCACTGGCCTCAGACAAAGCGATGCGGCGCATCATGCCACCCACGTTGTTAATCAGCACATCGATACGACCGAAGCGCGCGTGCACGTCCCGCACCAATTGCACCAACTGCGCCGAATCCATCACGTCGCAGCCAAACGCCTCAGCGCTTGCACCCGCCGCTTGAATCTGTGCCACCACTGACAAGGCGGCGTCTTGCTGCGAACGGTAATGCACCGCTACGCGCGCGCCATAGCGACCAAACGCTAAGGCGGCAGCAGCCCCAATGCCCGAACTCGCACCGGTAATCAGCACGACTTTATTTTTCAAGTCATTCATCTTTGTCTTTGCGAGGCGTCGCGGTTCTGTTTGTTAGGCTTCAAAGTTCTTGGTGATACGACATCGTTCTTTTATTGTGGCGTCATCATTTTGAGCTAAGGCTTTCGTCCTGGAAGATATCGCCTTTCTTTTTGAGTCTGGCGCGGCCGGCTTCAAACAGCCAATCGCGTCCTGGTGCCGCCGCGAACAGGGTCTGCGTGTAAGCGTGCGCTGGCGCTAAAAAAATATCAGCCGTTCGACCGGTTTCAACAATCTCACCTTTTGACATGACCGCGACCCGGTCGCAAACCTGCGCCGCCACACGCAAGTCGTGGGTAATAAATAGCATGGCCAAATTCAACTGCTCACGCACCTCGTCTAACAAACCGAGCACTTGCGCTTGCACTGAAACATCGAGGGCAGACACTGCTTCATCGGCAATCAAAATCTCGGGCTTCATCGCCAGAGAGCGCGCAATACAAATCCGTTGGCGCTGACCACCCGAAAACTCATGCGGAAACCGTTGCAGCATCATCGGTTCAAGTCGCACGAGCTCCATTAACTCGCTGGCGTGTTTCCAAGCCTCTTGGCGTGTTGCGCCATAATTCATTGGCCCCTCAATAATCGAGTCGCCAACGGTGCGACGAGGGTTGAGAGAGCGATAAGGATCCTGAAAGACGATCTGCACACACTTTCGTAAAGGTCGCATTTGCCGATTCGACAACGGCGCAATGTCTTGCCCATGCTGAAAAATCGAGCCACTTGTGGTCGTGATTAATTTTGCGACGCAACGCGCGACGGTAGATTTTCCTGAACCTGATTCACCCACAATGCCTAGGGTTTCGCCGCGGCGCAGTTCAAGCGCGACTTGGTTGACCGCCGGCGTCCGACTATTGGGATAGGTTTTGACCAATCTCTCAGTATGCAAGATCACCTCGCCCCGCGCCGATGCCTCACGCACGCGCGGCGTCATACTGGGCACGGCTGCAATCAACATTTTAGTGTACGGATGTTCGGGATGCTCTAGCACTTGCTGTTTTTGGCCAAATTCAACCAGCTCGCCTTGGCGCAGCACCGCAACTCGATCAGCGATCTCAGCTACCACACCAAAGTCGTGTGTGATGAACAACACGCCGGTACCATGTTCGCGCTGCAAGGTACGAATCAATGCCAGAATCTGAGCCTGTGTGGTGACATCAAGTGCCGTGGTGGGCTCATCAGCAATTAATAGTAGCGGCTCTAATACCAGAGCCATCGCAATCATGATGCGCTGCCGCTGGCCACCCGACAATTGATGCGGATACGAGCGTAGCATTCTGAGCGGATCGGGAAGCCCGACCTGTTGAATCATATCGAGCACACGTGCCTGGCGCTCAGAGGCCGTCAGCGCTGTGTGCGTACGCAAGACTTCATCGATTTGCTCACCACACGAAAAAACCGGATTCAACGCCGTCATGGGCTCTTGAAAGATCATCGACATGGTTGTGCAGCGCAATTGCCGCAGTCGCGCTGGTGCCATTGTTAAGACGTCCTCACCTTGCAACAAAATCTTGCCCGCAGTTGGCACCAAGGCCTTAGCCTGCAAACCCATCACGGTGTGAGCGATAGCAGATTTTCCTGAACCAGACTCGCCGACTAAGCAAACGATTTCACCCGGGTTGACCGTCAAACTGACCTGTGCGACCGCATGGGCACGATCTGCACCGCGCGGCAATGAAATGTCTAACGCTTGTATTTCAAGCACGGGCCTTGCTGGTGCAGCGTATGTTTGTGTCCCAGACGTTTGCAGCTCCTTTGTTTGCGTCAATTGTGCGTGCAATGACTGAGGTGCACCACTTGGTTGACTAAAGTGATCGCTTATGTTTGAACCGGTCATAAGCGTTTTCTCATACGTGGGTCAAGCAGATCACGAAGGCCATCGCCAAACAAATTCACGGCGAGCACCGTCACGGCTAAGAACAAACCTGGAAAGAAAATATTGTGTGGCAACATGACAAACATGGCCCGGCCTTCTGCCATGATGTTGCCCCACGTCGGCGTTTCAGGAGAAATGCCAACGCCCAGAAAGCTCAGCACCGCCTCAACCAAAATGGCGTGCGCAGCGATATAAGTGGTTTGTACGATCAGCGGTGCAATCGTATTGGGCAGGTTATGACGAACCAGCAATACGGGTGTGGGCGTCCCCACCGAAATCGCGGCTTCGACGTAAGGCTCTTCGCGCACCGACAACACCACAGAACGCACTAGCCTGACCACCCTTGGGATCTCAGTGATCACAATCGCCACAATGACCGTTGACAAGCCAGCTTTGAGCAATGCCACCATTGATAGCGCCAGTAATATCGCGGGTATCGCCATTAAGCCATCCATCACCCGCATCACGATGGCGTCGACCCAGCGAAAATAGCCCGCTAACAGACCTAATATCAGGCCAATGAACGCACTCATCACAGCCACCGTCGCACCAATGAGTAAAGAGACGCGCGCGCCATACACTACGCGGCTGTAGATATCGCGACCAAGCGAATCTGTGCCCATCAAATGGACAAATTTAATTTTATTACCGTCGTCATCTCGCAGGGTCGACTCATAGCCCGGCAATTTATTACGTACGCTGGGGTTAATCTCATCTGGGCTCATGGTGTGCAAAAACGGTGCCGCCAAGCCAATGAAAAGCACGCACAACAAAATGGCAGCGCCAATCATCACGCTTGGGCTTCGCACGAGTGTGCGCCAAAGCGTAGCTCGACCCGACGACTCAGTGAGCGCGCTCAATACCGTATCCTCGGATCAAACAAGGTGTAAGACAGGTCAATCAATAAGTTAACCATCACTGACGTTAATGAAAACAACAGGACGAGGGCTTGGACCGTCGGAAAGTCACGCGCCAGCACTGCGTCAACCGTGAGGCGACCCAGGCCTGGAATACTAAACACACTTTCGGTGACCACTACACCACCAATCAACAAAGCGATGCCGATCCCGATCACCGTCACAATAGGGACTGCAGCGTTTCGTAAAGCATGGCGCATCAGCACGATCTTGTTCGTCAATCCTTTTGCATGTGCGGTACGGATGTAATCTTCGCCCAACACCTCTTGCACGCTTGTGCGGGTGATGCGCGCGATCAGCGCACAGTACACGGCCGATAACGCAAAGCAAGGTAACAATAACTTTTGCAACCAACCCCAAAAGCCCTCAGACAAGCGCTGATACCCTTGCACAGGCAACCAACTGAGCTCGATCGAAAACACATACATCAAGAGATAACCGACCACAAAAACGGGTATCGAGAACCCCAGCACTGCCAAGCCCATCACGAGCCGATCGATCCAGGTTCCGGTGTAATAGGCCGCCAACACGCCAAGCGGCACCGCAATCATTACAGACAAAATGATGGTGCATAGCGCAAGCGACAGCGTGGGCTCTATTCGGTCGAGGATAAGTTCTGAGACTTGTTTTTTAAAGAAAAACGATTCGCCCAAGTTGCCTGTCGACACTTTTTTCAGCCAAACGCCAAATTGCACGAGCACGGGCTGATCCAGACCAAGCTTGACGCGTATGTCTTGAATTTCCTCAGTGGTGGCGTTATCGCCCGCAATGATGGCGGCTGGATCGGCTGCGCTTAAACGCAACATCAAAAACACCAGCACGACCACGATTGCCATGACTGGCACGGTGGCGAAGACACGTTTTGAAATGTAACGAAACACGGCTCAGCAGTCCGTCACTTGCCGGTTTTCGTGATGTTCCAGAACACTGGCGCAGGGGCTTTGGTCAAGCCACTTAAGCTTTTGCGCGCCACCATAGGTTGGTACCACTGCCCCAAGGGAATATAGACCGGATACTCGATCGCTCGTAGTTGTACTGCTTCAACAAGCGCGAGTTGTTTGGTGAGATCCGTTTCGCGCGAGAAATCATTGCGCAACTTTTCAATCTGGGCATCACACGGCCAGCCAAACGTCGTCTTTTCACACGCAGCATTCAGGTAACTGGATTCAAGCGGATTGAGCACATTGTTGGTGGAAGTGATGGAGAGGTTCCACCCGCCTTTTGCCACCGGATCTTTTTTGGAGCGACGAACAACGACTGACTGCCAGTCCATCGACTGCATATCCACTTTAAAGCCTGCCTTTTCAAGCAAAGACTTTGCAACCGGCGCCAGATTGGCATAAACATGGCGATCGGTTGAATGTAATAGCACAATGGGTGTGCCGTCATAGCCAGATTCTTTTACCAATTCACGTGCTTTTTTGAAGTTCGATTCAAGCAAGTTTTCCATACCCTTGGTGGTGCCGAATGGAGTGCCGCAAAAGAACATTGATTTACACACTTTGTAGTAATCAGCATCACCAATAACAGCCTTCAAGAAGTCTTCTTGATTAAAGGCATACCAAATTGCCTGACGTGCCTTGACGTTATCAAAGGGTTTATTCAACGAATTAAACCTAAACACATACTGATTGCCCAAAGAACTCCAATCACTGAACTGAATATTGGCGTTCTTTTTTAGCAACGGCAGCAAGTCGTGCGAGGGCTGTTCGATGATGTCAATTTCGCCGGCCAAGAGCGCGCTCACGGCAGTTTGCTGATCTGCAATCGCAAGCCACTCAACACGATCGACCTTCACATCTTTGCCGCCCGCCATGGCAGACGGCGATTCGGCACGTGGCTTATACTGCGCAAATTTTTCGTAGACCACTTTACTGCCTGGCTTCCATTCGTTGGTTTTAAACACAAACGGACCCGAACCAATATATTCAGAAATTTGCTCTTGCGGGCTCGTATCTGCCACCCGCTTAGGCATCATAAAAGCCGTACCAGACGCACGACTTAGACCAAGCATGACCGCCGCCGTAGGTTCTTTTAAATTAATTTTGAAAGTCTTTTGATCAACCGCCACAAAGTCTTTGACACGGGCCATCATCGCTTGCCCCACCACATCGCGTGCAGCCCAGCGTTTAATCGAGGCAATGCAATCCTCTGAGGTCACTGGCTTACCATCATGCCATACCAGCCCATCCCGAAGGGTCATGGTGTAAACCGTTTTATCTTCGCTAAGTTGGTACGTATCAATCATTTGCGGCTGCACGACACCCTGAGCGTCGGTCGAAAACAGGGTGTCGTAAATCATATAACCATGATTACGCGTGATATACGCGGTGGTCCAAACTGGGTCGACAATTTTCAGATCAGAGTGCATCACAGCGCGCACAACCGTTTGTGGCTTCGCTTGAGCCAGCGAGTCACGAGGAAGCGCCAGCGTGCCTAGACTACCAATCACTATCGATGCCGCCAAGAAAGTGCAGTGCAATGTCTTCATGCTCATGGTGAAAGTCTCCGAAAGTTATTATTTTTTTTACAACACACCTAGCTCGTTTTACAGTACCCCTGAGCTTTTTACAACAACCCTTTTTACAACACCCCTTGTTCGATCAAGTCTTGTATCTCTGAATCCGAATAGCCTAGCATCTGCGTTAAGACATGCACGTTATCTTCGCCATAGCCGGGGGCACCACGATCAATGACGCCCCCCGCATACGCTGGCGTTGCACTCATTTTGACCGGAAACTCGTTGACCGGCCAGCGACCAATTTTGGTGCCGGTCACTTCAGTTAACCATTCAAGCTCTTTTAACTGAGGATCGGTGTCGTAACGATCCGCTGCCGTCTGGCACACACCCGCTGGCACACCGGCGCTTTGCAGGCGTGCCATGCATTCGCTAGCATCTTGAGTTAATGCCCAGGCACTGATTTTTTCATCTAGCGCGTCTTGATTCTGCAAACGCAAGGCCAAGGTGCTAAAGCGCAGATCCCACTGCAGGTCGGTCAGGCCAGTTTGGCTCACCAGCGCGTTCCATTCGGCGTCATCAAAGCACGCAATTGCCAACCAACGATCTTCGCCTGCGCAACGATAAGCCCCATGAGGTGCCGCCGGCTTATAGGGCGAACGATTACCGTAACGCGTCCACTCCTTGCCATTCGCCGACCAATCCAGCACCGCAGTCGCCGTTTGATAAATACCTGCCTCACATTGCGAGGCATCAATCCACTGCCCCTCACCGGTTCGGTTGCGGTGATAAAGCGCACCAAGCGTCGCCAGCGCAAAACCGTAGGCGCCAATCCAATCCAGATACGAATACCCCCAGCCGGCGGGCATTGCCGGATCAGGGCGGCCAGACATCTCTGTGGTGCCAGCGAACGAAGCCGCTACTGGGCCGACGGTACGAAAGCGTCCATACTTACCAATACCGCCCATGCCCGATTGCTGTACGTAAATAATGTCAGACTTGAGCGACTTGAGCACCTCATAGCCCAAGCCC